>JAFTKJ010000023.1 GCA_017453305.1 Clostridia bacterium | reverse complement strand
TTTTACATTTTGGTCAAAATGCACAAAAATAGTGGAGCATTTTTGTGCGAAATATTGTGTTGACAAAAATCGGTTTGCATGCTATAATTAGTTATAGTCCAATCGTGTATCCAAAAATAAATATGAGGCTTTCGGCGTGTTTTTTTTGAGGGGTGGGGACCCTTCAAAAAACGAAAGTATATCCGCGGGGGCGGGTATATGCTCACTGAGCATGGTTCCCTATGTCAATAAAAGGCGTGGGAGATGCCATTTGCAATTTAGGGGGCGGGGGTGATACAGCACAACGAGGCTTCGCGCGCATTGGATAAAATGAATAAAAGGAGAAAAGGCTATGAAATTTCAAAAATCTAGCAGAATCATCGCGATTGCTCTCGCAGTAGTTATGATTCTTCCTTTGATCAGTGTCATGGCATTCGCAGACGGCGAAGGTGAAGCAACGTCCAACGTTCACTTCAGTGCTGACTTCGAAAACTATGAGCTGACCGCTGCTTTGGACGCAGCTGACGATACTTTCTTTGGAGACGGCAAAGGCGCTGGTATCAATGGTGCATCTTTGTCTTACAAGGAAGGCAACGTTCCTGCAGATGCTCCGAAGACGACTTCCGGTAACAAGATCGTTCTCGATCCTCTCGCTGCTGAAGGCGCAGAGAATGTTTCCAAGGTTTGGGAGATGGACGTTCCCAACAACAACAACAACAACAACATCAGACTGAATGTTGACGCTCTCGATGCTGCAACTACTAAGAACATGACCTTCTCTTTCAAGATCTACATTCCTGAAGATGCTTACGGTACTGTTCAATGGCAGTGGGCAACCGATGCTCCTAAGAGTAACGACTGGACTCAGCTTGGTAACATCGAGTTCAAGGCTGGCGATGCTGTTTTGAAGCCCTCCGGTACCCTTACTGTTGAGGGAACCAAGGCAAGCAAGACCGTTGCTCGCGGTGTTTGGAACACCATTACTTATGCATTCAACCTTGAAACCGGTGATTTTGCTTGGTACATCAATGGTAACGATGCATGCGCTGGTAACCTCGGTGCCGGTGCCTACAAGTTCCGCGTTGATAAGCTCCACTTCGGTAAGGTCCTCAACGGTTCTTCCGACTACTCCACCAACAAGGGTAAGGTTTACTTCGACGATATCTCTATCGTTAAGGAAGCTTACCAGCCTGAAACCCTTTGGGCTTCCGACTACTCCGGTTACGAAGTAGGCGCAGGCGTAGCGAAGGACGATAAGAACTTCGGTGCAGAGCCTAACAAGTTCACTGTTAAGGAAAAGGATGCAGACGGCAAGGACGTTAACGTAACTTACGATAAGAATCCTGCTATGCACACTATCGTTGCTGACCCTGTAGTAGAGGGCAACAAGGTTCTCTCCGTTAACAACTACGGTGGTAAGAACCAGAAGGCAGAAGCAGACAACAACTGGGATAACAACGGCGGTAAGTACGCTGTTCCCGAAATTTCCTACAAGAACACCCAGGCAGTAACCTTTGGCTTCGATATTTATATTCCGAAGACCACCAGAGGTCAGATCCACTGGCAGTGGGGTGGCGTTGGCTACGACGCAAACAACACTGAGGTTACCACGAACAAGGCTTGGAATGATATCATCTACATCTACCAGGATCCCGACCAGGAGTATGCTACCCTCGCAAACGTTGGTAAGCAGAACATTGACGATAAGGATGAGTCCGTATGGAAGCTTCCTAAGGAAACATGGGTTCGCATTGAGTACTCTGTTGACCTTGTAACCGGTGAGTCCAACCTGACCGTAAACGGCAAGCAGGCTTGGAGAGGTTACTATACTGTTAACTCTACTGCTGTTACCAACATCACCCTTCAGGCAAACGGCTTGATTTACTCCAAGCTGCTCAAGGACGCTCACTGCAAGGATGGCACCAACACCGGTGTAACCCTGTTCAAGAACGAGACCGTTACCGTTGGTAAGAACGTTCGTAACGATCCTGCTTTCAGATACGGTCAGGGCGTTATGTACGTTCAAGACTTCAACGATTTCAAGGCTGAGCAGTCTCTCGCATTCGGCGGTGACTCCGGCTTCGTTGCTGACTCTAAGGTAGTTGAGGCTCACAAGGCTGTTGTTGACCCCAAGGACGAGAAGAACATCGTTTGGTACAGACCTCTCGATGACGCTCAGGGCGCAAACGATGACCCTTGGTGCAAGCTGGGCAATGACCGCGCTGCATTTGCAGAAAATCCTGTTGTTGAAGTGACTACCGACTACTATCTGCCTGCAGATGCTACCGGTTACTTCCAGGTTCAGCTGTACGGTTCCGCTTCCGGCACCAACAACTACTTCCACCTGTGGGATATCAACGTAACCGACGCTAAGCTCGTTGAGCACTACGACGGTACCGCTCCCTTCACCGCTAAGGTAGAGGACGAGAAGGCATTCGCACTTCCTCGCGACACTTGGTTCACGGTTCGCACCATCGTCGACCTCGTATCCGGTAAGTTCGATATCTTTGTAGATGGCAACTGGGTTGCATCCTGCCACATCCGCGGCGGCGATAAGAACATCATCATCTCCGCAGACAACCTCGACGTATCTTGCCTGCGTTGCTCTCAGGGTGCTGCTGCTTCCTACACCGGTATGGCTACCTACGTACAGAGCGGCTACGTTCTGATCGATAACATCGAGCTCAAGAAGTTCAACGGTTCCGTTGTTAAGGTTAACGCAGACCTTCCTGACGGCGTTCTGGGCGTCAAGGTTGGCGAAAAGGCTCTTGAGACCGGCGTGCACGTATTTGAAGAGGCTGTAAAGGCTGAGAACGTTGACTTCGACACGACTCCTTTTGCTAACCTGTTCAAGTCCACCATTGGCGAGTTCCGTCTGTGCGAGGACGAGGGTATCCGTTTCGTAACCGAGATCGATGCTACCGTTCTGGCAGCTCTGTTGGCTGACACCAACACCAGCGAAGCTCTCGTTAAGAAGGGCACCATCATTCTCCCCGCTAACTACGTTACCGAGGGTCTTGAGATCACTTTCGAAGGTCTTGCAGCTGCAGGCATCGATTACCTCGATGTTACCTACGAGGATCTCACCGCTGAGTATGCAGAGAACAAGATTGCTGGTTCTATCTACAACATTAAGACCACCAACACGAACCGTGAGTTCATCGCTGTTCCTTACGTTCAGGTTACTCTGCCTCACGGCAACACGCTCACCATCTACGGTGCAGCATCTGAAGGCGTAACTGTTGCTGAGCTTGCTGCTGCAGCTCTTGCTAACACCACCGCTACCTACAACGGCACTGAAAAGGCTCTTCTCGAAGAGTATGCCGCTAAGGTAAAGGCTGACTAAGATAATTTCATAAGCCTTTTAAGGGGCACCCCACCTGGGGTGCCCCGATTTTTTGTGTAAGGGGAAGGCTTTCTACAATCCGCGCTCTGGGTGGAACAAATTTTAAAATGCTTTCATTTGTAAAAGACAAAACAAAAAATCTACCACTGAAAGTATCGCGTCCGTAGCCTTCTCCTGGAGGTAGAAGAAGGATGAGGTGTAGCCGCCTGAGGCGGCGTTACCATTTTCACATGTTCGCACCGAACTTTGCCCCTATGCGTCATCCTGAGCGTAGCCGAAATTTCACCGAGCGAAGAGCGAGGTGAAATCAAGGAGCGTAGCGACGCAGGGATCTAGTAACGAGTCTGATTGAACCTACCAAACAAATGTTACGTTTTATCGCGAGGGTGCTCCCATGATAGTGAATGTAACATTCCATTTGGAAAGCTATTGGTAATCCTTCGTAGATCCCGCTTCGGCGCAAGCACCTCGCGCTTTTGCTTGCTCGAGTCTTAGGACTCTCGACCCGCAAAAGTTCGACTACGGGCGGCTTACCGCCCTTCGCTCAGGATGACGCATAGTGGGATTTGTGGGACAACCCTTCCTGCGCGGTAAACCGCGCTTTCCTCCCCTTACACAGGGGAGGCTGCCGATGCGCTGCTTTCGATTACAGATTTTTTATTTTGCTTTTGTCAAAGAAAACATTTTAAAACTTGTTCCACCCGGAGTGCGGTGTAAATTGTAGGGACCGGCGTCCTCGACGGGGATAGGTACTATTTCCCCCTCATCCGACTCGTTTCTCTCGCCACCTTCCCCCCAGGGGGAAGGCTTACTAAATTCCGCGCTTTAAGTAGAACAAATTTCAAAATGCTTTCTTCTGCAAGAGAAAAATAAGAGTTCGATAATCGAGAGTGCCGCATCGGCAGGCTTCTCCTTGAGGAGAAGCTGTCACAGGTCGCTCTGCGACATGTGACTGATGAGGTGTAGCCGCCTGAGGCGGCGTTATTCTTTGTTGCATGGATGAAAGTACAGCAAGCAAACGTCGAACGAATGAAAGTGTGGCGTAAATTGTAGGGACCGGCGTCCTCGACGGTCCATGTTAAAAATTAAAATAAAACAAAAATCCAACGCACCAAACCCATTGCTTGTTCCGTTGGAATTTTAGCACATGAAATTTGTTGCTTTTTGGACCGTCGAGGACGCCGGTCCCTACAGGTTTGTGCGCATCCATCCCGAGTGCATAGTGGCTTTTGAAGAATGCATCTAAAAAGAGTGAGCCAAATGCAAACGCACTTGACTCACCATTTGTGTTTGTTTTTTTGAAAACGAAATCAATAGGGGATTTTCTTAAAAACGGTAGATCTCGCCGGTTTTTGCCGAGGTATAAATGCCCTCAAGAATGCGAGTGACGCAATAAGCCTGCTCGGGGAGCGTGATGGGGGCGGTATCGTTGCGGACGGCTTCAATCCAAAGGCGTTCCTCGCGGTCGGCGGCGCTTTCGTTGCCGTGACCCTCAAAGAATGCCGCGCCGCCTGCCTGGAAGCTGGGCTTAAAGACGTACTGGCGTCCGTTGCGAATGCCGTTGATGCGCAAGCCGTCGTTCATGTCACCGCCTGCCTTGGTGCCGCACAGGGTGGTTACCGCCTCGCGGACGTCCAGCATGTTGAGCGCCCAGGAGGACTCCAGAACGATGGTGGCACCGTTCTCCATCACCACAAAGCCGAAGGCAGAATCCTCAACCGTAAACTTTTCGGGATCCCAGTTGCCCCATGCGTTGCCCTGGTCGGTATCCTTGTTCAGCTTGTGATAGGTGGTGCCCACGCAGTACTTGGGCTTGTAGTTGTTCATCATCCAAAGGGTGAGGTCCAGCGCGTGCGTGCCAATGTCAATCAAGGGACCGCCGCCCTGCTCGTACTCGTTGAGGAATACGCCCCACGTGGGAACCGCGCGGCGACGGATTGCGGTTGCCTTTGCGTAATAGATCTCGCCAAAGGTGCCGTCCTCAGCCTCCTGCTTCATGTATGCGGAATCGTCGCGGAAACGGGACTGATAGCCAATGGTCAGCTTTTTGCCGGTGCGCTTTGCGGCGTCCAGCATCTTTTTTGCCTCCTCGGAGTTGATTGCCATGGGCTTTTCGCACATGACGTGCTTGCCTGCCTCCAGGGCATCCACCGTAATAAAGCTGTGGGAGCGGTTCGGCGTGCAAACGTGCACCACGTCAATATCCTCCAGCTTAAGCAGCTCCTTGTAGTCGGTAAACACCTTTGCGTCGGGCGTGCCGTACTCCTTTGCCGCCTTTTCGGCGCGCTCGGGGACGATGTCGCAAAACGCGACCATTTCACAGTCTGCTACCTTTTTAAGGGAGGGCATGTGCTTGCCGTTGGCAATTCCGCCACAGCCGATAATACCCACTTTAATCAATTTTGCCATGATTTGACATCCTTTCATCACAATAAATTACGTGCGCGGAACCTCTGACTTGTTCCTGCATTAATGATACCATATTTTTTCGTGCTTTTCAATCGGTTTTTGACATAATTTTTCGGCTTTTTTTCAAAAAAAATAAAAAAATTTTCAATTTCATATTGACAAAATCAAAATAAAATGGTAATCTTATAGTAGTAACATTTCTGACTGGGTCAGAGGAAAGGGTAATGATATGAATAAAGAATTTGAAAAACTGCTTCCGCGCTCCTATAAGCCGATTTCCGGATGGGGATACTTCTGGCGCAAGGTTTTGTACGCAATTCCCGTAATTGGTTGGATCTTTTTGATCATTCACGCCGTTGCCGCTCAAAACCGTCACACCCGTAGCTTTGCACGCTCCTACTTCTGCGGCTTGCTCCTCTTTGCGATCATTGCCGTTATTGTAGCTGCATTGTTGGTAGCCGCTATTGCAACCGGTTTCATCAACTTCGACGAGTTTGCTGCTACGTACGAGCAGATCATGGCAAACTTCCAGTCCATGATTTAATACATCAAAAAACGCCTTGGCATCTGCCAAGGCGTTTTTGTTATATCTTGCCGGCAAGGTCCTCGCGCAGGCAGGCGAGAATGCGCTTTTCCAGGCGCGAGATGTAGGACTGCGAAATGCCCAAAAGATCGGCGACCTCCTTTTGCGTCATTTCCTCGCCCGTGCGCATTCCGTATCGAAGCTCGATCAGCTCTCGCTCCCGCGGCTCCAGGCGCGCCACCGCACGGCGTACAAGATCGCGCTCCTCCGATTGCTCCAATTCGTAGGAGATGCTGTCCTCGTCGTTGCCAAGCACGTCGGAGAGGAGCAGCTCATTGCCGTCCCAATCCACGTTCAAGGGCTCGTCAATGGAGACCTCGCATCGCTGGCCGCTGTTTTTACGGATGTACATGAGGATCTCGTTCTCGATGCACCTTGACGCATAGGTGGCAAGCTTGATGCTTTTATCGGCACGAAAGGTGTTGATCGCCTTGATCAATCCAAGTGTGCCGATGGAGATGAGGTCCTCAATGCCCGTGCCCACGTTTTCAAAACGCTTTGCAATATAGACCACAAGCCGCAGATTGTGTTCCACCAGCTTTGAACGCATGCTCTCATCCTCCAGATGCGCGATGCATTCTGCTTCCCTCTCAGGAGAGAGGGGAGAGGGGAGAACGTCGGGACCGTTGATGTAAAACAGGGAATTGTGTTTGCAGAAGAACGCGGCAAGCGACAGCCGCAGGCGATTGAAAAAATTCATGATATCCTCCTCAAATGAAATTAATCCATTGCAATCACGGCGTCAAAGCCGTGCGCGTTTTCCCCGAGCTTTGCGGGGGCGATGAGATAATCGGCAGGGTAGGCGCCGTCCGCATCGGTGATGGTTACGGAATCGGGAACGATGGCGGGGAGCATGCGTGTTCCTGCGGCGGTATGTGTTGGAATGATGCGAATTCGGCTGTTGTAGGCGCGCTCGGATAGCCAACGCTCCGCAGAGGGGCTTTTCAGCGCCTCAGAGAGGCTTTTGGGCAGTATGGCGAGTAGTTGCTCCTCTTCGGCTACAATGACGCTACGGCCGCTTACAGGGTCTCTTAGCAGGTTCCCTGTGTCCACCATGGCGAGAAGGGTGAGCTCCTTACCAAACACGACCGCGCGAATTTTTACACTTTTTGCTTTTTGTGAAAAACCGAAGAATCGACCTCCAAACGCGGTGATCAGCCCCGAGACCGCACTCAGAATGGCAAGCGACCACACCGACAGATTGTCGCCTTGCAATGCTTCGAAAGGGAGATGTAGGCGATTGAGCATGCTGTACAGCGCCGTCATAACGCCGCCAAGGATCATGGAGGTCAGCATCTGTACCGCCGTGCATTGCAGCAGACGCCAAACGCTACATCGTTTGGTGACGAAGGTGATTACGCACATGACGAACGCGACGGCACAATCGGAGACAAAGCCGAGCACGCCGCCGCTGCCAAACAGCAACGCGACAATTGCGTATACGCCTCCCACAGCCGCTCCGAGGATGGCGCGCCATCGACGAATTTTGCGGTGCAGAAGCAAGGCTGTTAATACAAGGCAGAGTAGATTCATGCTCGTGTTGATCAAAAAATATAAGTCGATATAAACGTCTTGTTGCATATGTACTCCCATCGTTTTTTCTTTTATTATACCGCCATGCGCGCGATAATTTTGTCGGAACGTTGGAGCGAGGAAAAAATTTTTTATTTGGACTATACTTTTTTACAAAGTTGTGATATAATAAAGGGGTAAAAACGCAAAGGGGATTTTATATGTCACATTTATCAAATTTTCAAGCCTTATTGATCGAAAATAATTACGATGCCGCAATTATTACCAACAAGCTCAATCAACGCTATCTGTCAGACTTCGACTTTGACGACGGCGTCGTTTTGGTGACGCGTGAGGAGTCTTATCTTTTGACGGATTCCCGTTACGTGGAGGCGGCACGTGCGCAAGTTACCAAGGAGATGCAGGTCATGCTCCCTATGCAGGGGCAAATGACCGCTTTGCAGGAGTTGTTGCACAAGCATGCCTGCCATCGCGTGGCGCTTGAGGGTGATTCTGTTTCTTATGCGGCTTTTGAGCGCTATCGTGCCACGTTCGGTGATGCAGAGCTGACGGGAGAGGCCTCGGCATTCCTCAAAAAACTTCGTGTGCACAAGGACGACGGTGAGCTGGAAGCGATCGCACGCGCGCAAGAGCTGACCGATGCGGCATTTGCACACGTGTTGAAGTGCATGACGCCAAAAATGACCGAGATCGAGGTCGCGCTGGAGCTGGAATTTTATATGCGCCGCAACGGTGCCGAGGGGCTGGCGTTTGATACCATCGCCGTCTCCGGAAGCAATTCCTCGCGTCCGCACGGCGTGCCGCGCTATCAAACGCTGGAAAAGGGCTTTTTGACCATGGATTTTGGCGCACGCGTCAACGGCTATTGCTCGGATATGACGCGCACCGTCGTTTTGGGACGTGCTGATGCGGATATGAAAAAGCTGTACCGGACTGTGCTCTCCGCACAAAAGGCGGCGCTTGAGGCGGCGCAGGAGGGAGTGCGTTGCAGAGAGCTGGATGCCATTGCGCGCAATATGATTGACGGCGCGGGATACAAGGGATGCTTTGGTCACTCCCTCGGACACGGTGTCGGTATGTTCATCCATGAGGACCCACGACTTTCCTCGGCGGCTGCTGAAGATAGTGTGTTGGAGCGCGGACACGTGGTGACCTTTGAGCCCGGAATTTACATAGAAGGAAAGTACGGATGCCGTATTGAGGACATGGTTGCTGTTTGCAACGACGGAAGTATCCGCAACTTTACCAAGAGTCCCAAGGAAATGATAGAGCTGTTTTAACGGAGGAATTATGAGTGTTTTATTGACTGCAGCGGCAGATACATCCGTGGTGCACAGGATCTGGAACCTGGTAGATTGGTTGATCCTGCAATGCGGTCTGTCTGTCAACCAAAGCATTGCCGTCAACATCGTGGGGGCTATACTTTGCATCGCTGCCGCATATCTGCTGGGTAGTATCTGCCCGGCGATCCTGATCTCCAAGCGCTTTTTTGGAAGCGACCTGCGCGAGCTTGGCAGCAAGAATGCGGGTATGCACAATGCATTCTGCGCGTATGGAAGAGGTGCTGCCATTGCAATCTTCTTTGCGGAATTTGTGCTCGGCTACATAAGCGTTTTGGCCGGGCGATTCATCTGGGGCTTCAACGGCTCTGCGATTGCAAGCTTTTTTGTCATTTTTGGCAATATTTTTCCGCTCTTTCACCGTTTGCGTGGCGGCAAGGGCGTGGTGACGATGCTTGGTGTGGCGCTCGCCATTCACCCTTTCGTATTTTTACCGTTGCTGCTGATCTTCCTGCTTGCGGTGTTTGCCACCAAACTGGTTGCTTTTGGGTCGATGGCAATTTCCTTACTGTTTCCGCTCCTTGTCAACGCCTTTGCCAACCTTGGCTTGCACGTTGCTATGGCGGTGTTTGGAACAGCCTTTTTGCTGTATGCACACCGCGAAAATTTCAAACGGATTCAAGCAGGGAAGGAAGAAAAATTCTTTTTCTCCGCCTTTTTCCAAAATGATCGGAACGGAGGAGATACATGATGCCGAATGAGCAATTTTTGCGCATGGGAGAATTGATCTCGCTTGCTTCGTGTGGCGGAACGCTGAAAAAAGCAGTCTTTTCCAAACCGGACGATCGTGAAAACGTACGTATGACACTTACGTTGCGCCGTTTGGGTGAAAAAACGGTTGCACAAGCGGAGACTTTGCGAGCCGATCACAAGGCGATGCATGAGAACATTGAGATGCCAAACGTACAGCGCTTTGCCTCTCTTGTCGAAGGATATGCCCAGGTCAACCTTTTGACCACGGTGGGGGAGTGTGAACTTCGCCGTTCCAAGGGGGGAAAGGTGACGCTGATCGGTGCGGAGAAGCTGTTACGCGCTTTGCAGAGCTTGGATGCGCCCAAAGCGGACGTGGCCGGTAATAACCGTGAAAAATCCTACATTCTGCGTGGCGACGAGCCTTTTTTAAAGCTGCTTGACGTCAGCGATGCAAGCGGACGCGTCAAGGACAAAAGGCAATCCAAGTTTCGTCAGATCAATCGCTTTTTGGAGCTGATCCGCGATTGCCTTGCGAGTTTGCCTGTGGATGGAGAGCTACGCATTTGCGATCTTTGTTGCGGCAAGAGTTATCTTTCCTTTGCGGCGTACCATTATTTTGCCAACGTGCTGAAAAGAAGGGTGCGCATGACGGGGGTGGATCTCAAGCCCGACGTGGTACAGCATTGCAACGAGGTGGCACGGTCACTCGGCTTTAACGGCTTGGAGTTCCTTTGCATGGATGTCAACAAATATCAATGCGACGAGCACGTGCATCTGGTGATCTCCCTGCACGCCTGCGACGTGGCGACCGATTTCGTTTTGAACAAGGCGACCGAGTGGGGGACTGATGTCATTCTTTCCACGCCCTGTTGTCATCACGAAATGAACCATACCATCAAATGTGAGGCGCTTTCCTTTATCACCGAGCATTCCATGCTGCGCCAAAAGCTGTGCGACGCGGCAACCGATGCTCTGCGCCTGAAGCGATTGGAGGCGAGTGGATACTCCGTTTGTGCGCTGGAATTGATCGATCCCGAGGAAACGCCAAAGAACGTGATGCTTCGTGCTTTGAAAAAGAAAAATTTCGATCCCGACTCTGCCACGGCAAAGCGCCTCTATGAGGAATACCTTGCCGCCAAAGCCTTTTTGGTGGGAGAGCAAAAGGTATCATTTTGATGAACGGGATAAAAGGAGATAGAATATGTTTAAACTGTTTTCCCGAAAAAAAGATCCCAACAGCAAGCGCTACCGTTGGGATATGGCGCGGCAAATGGCAAATCACCACATCCGCTACGTGACCGAAAAGATCAACGACGTTGACGAGGTCATTGGCAGAAACGGTGGCTTGAACATTCGCGACGATGAGTTGTTGGTGTTTGCCTCCTCGGACGTTCTTCTGCGTTGCAAGATCGAGCAGATGCAGGCGTGGGAGCTGCTCTCCAAGGACGGCGTTGTTATCACTGCTCCCGATTTAGAGCACGGTGGCAAGGAGCGCACCATCATCGTGTATTACGTTTACTATCGCTAATCAGAACAAAGCAGAGTGCCCCAAATGCAAAAACGCATTTGGGGCACTCTGCTTATGTTTTTTGATCGGCAGATCAGAACTTAAATCCAAGGGATTTGAGGTATCCGCGGCTGTTTGCAAGGCAAACAAAAGGATTGGGCTCATCAGGGAAGGTGCTGTCCTGCTCGATGAATACGTATTCGGTGCCTGCCGCTACCAGCGCGTCACCGATCTTTTCAAAGTCGAGGATACCGTCGCCGCACCAGGTGTAGTGGTTGGTGCCGTCTGCCTCCAGCTTGTAGTCCTTAAAGTGCACGCAGGGGAGTCTGCCCGAAAGACGGTTGATCTCCTCAACGGGATCACATCCGCCGGCCTTTACCCAATAGGTATCCAGCGTAAAGCCAAGCTCATTGGGGGCGAATTCGTCCGCAAGATATTTCATAACGTTTTTGCCGTCCACCGAGGTCATGTACTCGTAATGATGGTTGTGGTACATAAAGAGCTTGCCTGCTTTGGCAATGGTCTGTGCTGCAGCCTTGGATTCTACAGCAAATTTGCGTGCTGCAGCCTCGCGTGCCGCCTCGTCCTTATCCCAGATGCCGGGAAGAGCGCCAAGACCGATATGGTCACAGCCAAACACGGTGTGCTCGGCAATGGTCTTTTCGGTTTCATTCAGGATCTTATCGTACTTGGTGTGTGTCAGGGGGCATACCAAGCCGTTCTTTTTGAGCTGCTCTGCAAGCCACTCAGCCTCAAAGTCGCAGGTTCCGGAAACCTGAACGGCGGTGTAGCCCATGTCTGCAACTTTTTTCAGCGTTTCTGCAAAATCGTCCAGCGTTTTGCAATAATCGTGTAAGGTATAAAGTTGTGCACCGATTTTCATAATCTTATCTCCTTTATCATTTTCCCGTGGGGGGTGAAATCAACTAAAGTATATCAAAAAAATTGACGTCTGTCAAGCGTTTGGAGCTTCTTTTACGGCAATTTTTTTTCAAATGCATAATGCGCCGCCAAACAGGAAAAATAACAGCGTAGGATTTTTTTGCAACGCGCAATTGCTTTGCCGTTGCGGAACGGAGATGCTTATGAAAGAATTTACCTTTGCCGTACAGGATGAAAACGGGATGCATGCACGACCTGCCGGGCGCCTGGCCACCTATGCCAAGCGATATACGTCGCAGATTCTTGTAAAGACCGATAAAAAGGAAGTGGACTGTAAGAGGTTGCTTGCCCTGATGAGTCTTGGTGCCCAAAAGGGAACAATGTTGACCTTTTGCATCAGCGGAGAGGACGAGGAGCAGGCGTGCGCCGAGATGGAGCGCTTTTGCAAGGAGCAATGGGGCAACGGGGTGCCGATCAATGAATATGAATGAACAAAAAAGCGGTATCGTATTTCGGGGTGTTGGAATTGGGAGTGGCTGTACCGCAGGGCCATTGCGCTTTTTGGAGCAGAGGGAAAGTGGTGCTGTAGCTTCTCCTCATAAGATTCGTACGCCTCATGAGGAACTGGAACGCCTGCACTCTGCCATTGAAAAGACACGCAAGGCGCTCCTTCTTTTACAGGAAAAAGCAAGGAGCGAAATTGGAGCGGCGGAGGCAGAGATCTTTGCCATTCATGCCATGCTTCTGACGGATGAGGATTTTTCCGAGGGATTGGATGCGGCGATCCTGGATGGTGCGAGTGCCGAGGTTGCGGTGGAAACGACTGTACGCACGTACTGTGATATGCTCAAGGGGCTCAACGACCCATACCTCTCGGCACGTGCCGCGGATATGGGGGATATCGCCCAGCAGCTTTTACACCACCTCTCGGGGGCTCAGTCGAGTATGGAGAACCCTTCCGAAGAACGATATATCCTCGTTGCGCGAGATCTGACTCCTTCGCAAACAATGGTGCTGGAAAAGGAACGCCTGTTAGGGTTTGTGACGTTTGAGGGCTCCTCTAATTCCCATACTGCGATTCTGGCACGCGCTATGGGTATTCCTGCACTTGTTGGAGTGGGGGAGATAGATCTTGACCACAACGGAAAAATGGGGCTTTTGGATGCCGCCAACGGAAGCTTAACGGTCGCTCCCTCTGCAGAAGAACAACGTGCCTTTTACGAACGGCAGGGAAAGGCGAGCGAAATTGCCAAGGAGCACGAACGGTATCTGCGATCCTTGATCAACAAGCCTGCCATTACACGTGGGGGTCACCGCATGCTGATCTATGCCAACGTGGGTGGAGAAGAGGAGGCTTCCTCGGCACTTCTCAACGGGGCGGATGGCATTGGGCTGTTACGCAGTGAGCTCTTATATCTCTCGCTGGATCGATATCCCAGTGAGGAGGAGCTTTTGCAAAATTATCTCCGTATCGTTTCGCGCATGCAGGGAAAGCGAATTGTGATCCGCACACTGGATATTGGTGCAGATAAGCAGATCGACTATTTTGATCTTAAACCGGAGGAAAACCCCGCACTCGGTTTTCGTGGAATTCGTATCTGTCTTGCGCGAGAACAAGTATTCAAAACGCAGTTGCGTGCCATTTTGCGCGCCAGTGCTTGCGGCAATATCTCGCTTATGCTCCCCATGGTGGTCAGCGTTGAAGAGGTGCGTGCCAGCCGTAGAATTCTGGAGGAGTGTAAAGCGGAGCTGCGTCGCGAGGGGGTACGTTATGACGAGGGGCTGGAGTTTGGAATCATGATCGAAACGCCTGCTGCGGCAGTGATGAGTGAGGAGCTTGCCAAAGAGGTGGATTTTTTCTCGGTGGGAACGAACGACTTGTTGCAATACACCTTAGCGGCAGATCGGCAAAATCCAAGCTTGACCTCCCTTTGCGAAGAAAACAGTGAGCCTGTCCTTCGTCTGATCGGGCATGCGGCGCAGGCGATCCATCAACGCGGTGGCTGGATTGGTATTTGCGGAGAGCTGGCGGCGGATCTGCGCTTGACACAACGTTTTGCTGATATGGAGATTGACGAGCTTTCGGTCTCGGTACCTTATTTGCTCGGTTTGCGGGAGAAAGTGACCGAGTGCAAATGATGATATAATGAAAGAGAGAATCTGAAATGTTATTTGAAAAAAAACAAATCTGTCTGCTGTCTCCCTGTACGGGGTCTGCGGTCTCCCTGAAAGAGGTGCCCGACGAGGCGTTCTCGGAGGAATTGCTGGGCAAGGGCTTTGCGGCAGAGCCTGCCGAGGGAAAATTTTATGCTCCCATTGGTGGGAGAGTAGAATCAATTGCCGAATCCAAGCACGCTTACACGGTTTTGAGTGATGAGGGGCTGGATATTTTAGTGCATATTGGTGTGGATACCGTTCGTCTGGGTGGCGAAGGCTTTGTGGCATGCGTCAAGGAAGGTCAGCGCGTTCGCGCAGGGGAGCTTTTGGCAGAGGCGGATATTGATGGCATTCGTCAAAAAGGGCTTTCTGCCATTTGCTCGGTGCTTGTAACCAATCCGGAACGCATGGTGCATGAAGAATACAAATTGGGAGCCTGCATGGGCGGCAAGGATGCCGTGATGTGCTTTCGGCTTGCCGGGAAAGGATCATTATGACGGAAGCAGGAACAATGAAACAAAAGCGCGGCTCCGGTTTTTTCAGCGTTTTACAGCGTGTGGGAAGAGCCTTTATGCTCCCCATTGCGCTCTTACCCATTGCAGGACTTTTGCTGGGGGTGGGGGCGTCATTTACCAACCTTGCAACGCTTGAGGCGTACAACCTTTTGGGAGTTATGGGGCCCGGGACGTTCCCATACTCTGTGTTTACTCTTTTGTCCTCGGTCGGGACGGTCATCTTTGACAATCTGCCGCTGCTGTTTGCATTGGGAGTGGCGCTTGGGATGGCAGAAAACGAAAAGGCGACAGCAACGCTTTCTGCGGCGATCGCATTCTTTGTGATGCACAAAACCATTCACGCGCTCCTGGACATCAGCGGAAAGCTGGAAGCGGGAGCAATGCCCGAGGGAACGATCGCCGACGTCGTTGGCATTCCGTCTTTACAAATGGGCGTATTCGGCGGTATTATCGTCGGCTTGGGTGTGGCATGGTTGAACAATCGGTTTTATAAGATCCGCTTGCCAAACGTCATCTCCTTCTTTGGCGGTACGCGTTTTGTACCCATTATTTCAACCTTGGCGTATATTCTGGTTGGTGCGCTGATGTTCTTCATCTGGCCTTTTGTGCAATCAGGCATTTATGCACTTGGTGACCTCGTATTGCGCTCCGGATATGCGGGAACGCTGATTTATGGCTTTATCGAGCGGATTTTGATCCCATTTGGCTTGCACCACGTTTTTTATTTGCCGTTCTGGCAAACGGGTGTAGGCGGCTCAGCAATGATCGACGGAGTGATGGTCTACGGCGCGCAAAACATTTTCTTTGCGGAGCTGGCGTCTCCCAATACCACGCGCTTTTCGGTAGAGGCATGTCGCTTTATGAGCGGCAAGTTTCCATTGATGATCTTCGGGCTTCCCGGAGCGGCGTTGGCAATGTACACCTGTGCCGAACCCGGCAAAAAGCGTGCGGCAGGAGGGCTTCTCCTCTCGGCGGCGCTGACCTCCATGCTCACGGGTATTACCGAGCCCTTGGAGTTTACCTTCTTGTTCGTTGCCCCCGTTCTGTACGTCATTCATTCGATATTTGCGGGGCTTGCGTATATGCTGATGCACCTGTTGAACGTCGGTGTGGGAATGACTTTTTCGGGAGGTTTGATTGACTTGACGCTCTTTGGAATCCTGCAGGGCAATGCCAAGACGAATTGGATCATGATCCCCGTGGTGGGAGCAGTATATTTCATCGTATATTTC
Source organism: Clostridia bacterium (assembly GCA_017453305.1). Lineage (GTDB taxonomy): Bacteria > Bacillota > Clostridia > Oscillospirales > CAG-272 > UMGS1865. The sequence goes on along the minus strand of JAFTKJ010000023.1, from coordinate 46,824 downwards.
CTTTTGTTCCGCTTTCTTATTCGCTATCGCAACTACGCAACACCGGGACGCGAGGTGGGAGATGATGAAGTCAAGCTTTATACTCGGGCGGACTACAATGAGAAAAAGCAAGACAAGCGCAAGGAGGCAGATCACGAGGTCTCCAAGCTGATCTTAGAAGGGCTTGGCGGTCGTGAGAACATTGCCAACCTGGATTGCTGTGCCACTCGCTTACGCGTAACGGTCAAGGACGAGAGTGCAGTCAATGAGAGCTTGCTTAAGCAAAGCGGCGCGCGTGGCGTGATCCGCCGAGGGGGCGGTATTCAAATCGTTTACGGACCGCAGGTCTCTGTTATCAAAAGCGAGCTGGAAGAGTATATCGATACCCTTTGAATAAGCTATGGTAAAGGCGTTGTGCACCTGAGTGCACAACGCCTTTGGCTATGGGGAATTTATTTTTGATCCTGCGTCAGCTTTTGAATAAAGTCGTTGATCTCGCGCCCTACGGCATTGACCTCCACTTCAAATTCTTTTGCCGTCATGCGCAAAATGCCCGAGTGCACGGCGGAGAATTGCAACAGCTTATCTCCCGTGACTAATTGAATGTTATAGTTTGGACCCAGTTCGTGCATCATTTTTTCAATGTACGCGTCGGCGGTCTGGTCCTGCCTGGTGTAAACAATTCGATAGCCGTCATGCGTGACATCGGTTCCTGTGCCGTCCTTGACCAGGTAAGCGTCAAACACCAATGTCAATTCGGTTTTGGTAAATGCAACGTAATTACTCAAAAGATCCATCAAGGTTTCCCGCGCCTTTTCCAGACTGAACTCTGCAACCTCCTTTAAGGAATCCCACGCGTAAATGACGTTGTAGCCATCTACGATCACCATGCGTTTTTGTGGCTCGGGGAGGTGCTTGCGGTGCTTTTTTTCCTTGCCGTCGGCGGAATTGATGCGTGGTTCGCTGTATTGCTTGCGGCGGATAGGACCAAAGGAGCGCAGCATCAGAGCCTCGATCTCGTCGTCGCTGAGCTTGTACTTGTTGGCGAGCTTTGTGGGTTTTGGAATGATCGCCTCGGCAGAGGAGGTCAAAGAAACGTTTGCTTCCAGATGTTTATAACCCTCTACTTCATTCCACGGTACTACAAATCCCGCACCGTGTGCACAAAACACCGAGTGCGGTGTGTTTTCAAGGTCAGCGGAGGGATCGTAAGCTGCACCTTCGATGATCTCCTCTGCGTTGTGGCAGGGCTCGTAGCCGTCAAAGGTACAGTTCAAATGCCCGGAGCCTCTCGTATAGGAGATCAGCTCGCGTGTGTAGTCGTGCAGGGTTGCAACGGGGGCGCGCCCTGATATGGTAGTTATATCGCCGTTCGCACCTTCGATTTCAAAGGTTGCCGTGCGCATTTGCAGATCTGACATTGCGCGCCCGACAAAGGAGGATGGAATCTCCATGCGAAAACGGTAAAACGGCTCCAACAAAATGCAGCCTGCGCGCATAAGACCTTGCCGTACGGCACGCAGGGTCGCCTCGCGGAAGTCACCGCCCTCGGTGTGCTTCAGATGTGCACGTCCTGCTACCAGTGTGATTTTTGTATCGGTGAGAAGTGCGCCGATCAAAACGCCGCGGTGGGCTTTTTCGTACAGATGAGAGAGGATCAGACGTTGCCAATTGAGGTCCAGGGTATTTTCGGGCAGGCGCGTATCAAAGATCAAGCCCGTTCCCTTGGGTTGGGGCTCCATCAGGAGTTGTACCTCGGCGTAGTGTCGCAACGGCTCAAAATGCCCGATACCGATGGTACGTGTGGCAATTTTTTCCTTGTAAAGGATCTTACCTGCGTCAAAATCGCACGCAATGCCGAGTCGATCCAAAATCATGCGGCGGAGCAGATCAATTTGGATTTCGCCCATCAAGCGTGCCTCGATTTGCCGCAGCTCCTCATTCCAATACAGATGCAAGGACGGTTCTTCCTCTTCCAGCTCTTTGAGCTTGGGGAAGAAGAGGACCGGATCGCAACCGTCGGGGAGCTTGATGCGATACGAGAGCACGGGTTCCAAAAGAGGTTTGCAGGTGTCGCCTTCACGTCCAAGCCCTAAGCCGATATAGGTGGCGGAAAGTCCGCTGACTGCGCAGATCTCGCCTGCCGATACACGTTCTACTTGCTCAAATTTATCCCCCGAATACAAGCGGAGCTGTTGCACCTTTTCGCGCATTTGTCTGCCGTCAGCACTTAAATACAAAAGCTCGTCACGTGCGCATAGCACGCCACCTGTCACCTTCATGTAGGTCAGGCGCGTGGCACTGTCGCGCGCGATTTTGTAGACCTTGGCGGCAAAGTGCGTTTTGGGATAGATGGGGGCAAGTGTCAATCGGTCAATGATCTGCAACAAAAATTCGATTCCCGTCATGCGAAGCGCGGAACCGAACATACAAGGGAAGAGCCTGCGCTGTGCAATGAGGGCGGCAATATCGTCATCTTCGATTGGTGTGCCGGATAAGAATTGCTCCAAAAAATCCTCGTGGAGCAAAGCCAAGCGCTCGTCGCGCTCGGCAAGCGTTTGCGCTTCAAAAAAAGCAACGCATTGGGGGGAGAGTGCTTTTTTCAGGTCCTCCTCCAATTCCTCTGCAAGCTTGATGGAAACGTCGGTCTTGTTAACAAACAAAAAGGTTGGAACCCGATAAAACTCCAGCAGTTGCCAGAGCGTGCGCGTGTGATTTTGCACTCCGTCGGGGGCACTGACCAGCAAAATGGCATAGTCCAACAGCACAAGCGTGCGCTCGGTCTCGGCAGAAAAATCCACGTGACCTGGGGTGTCCAAAAGGATAAAATCACAATGCTCGGTTGAAAAACGAGCCTGTTTGGAAAAAATGGTGATGCCGCGCTCGCGCTCCACCACGTTGGTGTCAAGATAGGTGTTGCGGTGATCGACGCGCCCGAGCGTGCGGATCCTGCCCGAAAGATAGAGCAACGCCTCGGAGAGCGTGGTCTTGCCCGCGTCTACGTGCGCAAGAATGCCAATGGTCAATTTTTTTCTCATGCGTTGCCTCCTTTTCGCCAATCTTCACCTTATTATACCATACCTTCCCCCAAAATGCAACCGCAATTCAACATCTTTCCAAAATGTGCACAATAAAACTCCCTCCAAAGCCTTGACTTTTGTACAATGATATGATATAATAAATTGGGTTTTTGGGACAAATTTGCTTATGTCTGTAAAATAAAAGATTTTGAGATGCGAGGAACATTATTTTGCATTACGAACCTTTTTTAAAAAAAGTCTGGTTGTCTTCTCCAACGATGCATGGGGAGGAAATGGAATATGTGAAGGAAGCATACGAAACCAATTGGATGTCGACCATTGGTCAAAACATCAACGAAATCGAACGATTGATGTGCGAAAAAATCGGATGTCGCTATGCGGTGGCTTTGTCCTGCGGAACTTCGGCATTGCATCTGGCTGTGAAGCTTGCAGGTGTTCAGCGTGGAAGTGCCGTTTTTTGCTCGGATTTGACTTTTGCGGCAACGTTGAACCCCGTTGTGTATGAGGGAGGAGTGCCGATTTTTATTGACAGCGAGTACGGAACGTGGAATATGGATCCTACTGCTCTTGAAAAGGCATTTGGACTTTTTCCACAAACAAAGGTAATTGTGATAGCAAATTTATACGGAACACCTTCCAAATTTGATGAGATTTGTGAGATTGCAAAGCGTCACGGTGCAACCATTGTTGAAGATGCAGCGGAATCTCTCGGGGCAACCTATAAAGGCATACAGACCGGAAAATTCGGCAGATACAATGCAATCTCTTTTAACGGAAATAAGATCATTACGGGCTCTTCGGGAGGAATGCTTCTCACAGATGATCCTGCCTCAGCAGAAAAAGCACGCAAGTGGTCTACGCAAAGCCGAGAGAATGCGCCGTGGTATCAGCATGAGGAGCTTGGATACAATTATCGTATGAGCAATGTGATAGCCGGTGTAATCCGTGGACAAATTCCGCATTTGGAGGAACACATTTGCGCAAAAAAAGCGATTTACGAACGCTACCGCAAAGGTTTTTCCGATTTACCGATCACTATGAATCCGTATGATGCATCTTGTATGGAACCCAATTTCTGGCTTTCTTGTATGTTGATCGACCGGGATGCGATGTGTAGTCAAATCCGATCTGACAAAAAGGCGACATACGTGAAGGAAAAAGGGAAAACATGCCCGACCGAAATCTTGGAGAAATTGGCATCCTATAATGCAGAGGGAAGACCAATTTGGAAGCCGATGCATATGCAACCCATTTATCGGGATCACGCGTTTGTCAAGGTCAGTGAGGATGTGGGTGCAGATATTTTCGCAAGAGGTCTTTGCTTGCCAAGCGATAATAAAATGACGCCGCAAGAACAGGATATCGTTATCGAAATTGTAAAATCCTGCTTTGAGTGATATAAGGAGATACATATGTACGCGAAATTTTTAAAACGGGGAATAGATTTTACGCTTTCCTTGTTTGCGTTGATCATTTTGTCGCCCGTGTTGCTGATGTTGATTTTGATTGGCGCAATTGCGATGAAGGGAAATCCGTTTTTTACACAACTGCGTCCCGGAAAAATTGACCCTAAAACAGGGAAAGAACGAATTTTTCGCTTGATAAAATTCAGAACAATGTCCAATGCGAAGGATCAGTATGGCAACTTGCTGCCGGATGATGTTCGTTTGAATCGGTACGGCAAGTTTTTGAGAAGCACATCTCTTGATGAACTCCCTGAGTTGTTCAATATCCTCGTTGGCCATATGGCAATTGTAGGACCTAGGCCGCAGTTGGTTCGCGACATGATTTTTATGAGCACAGAGGTTCGCCGCAGGCATAGTGTTCGTCCCGGGTTAACCGGCTTGGCACAAGTGAACGGTAGAAATAATATTACGTGGGAAAAGAAATTTATGTTCGATTTGTGCTATATAGATACTGGAATCACTCTGTTTGGAGATTTGCGTATCGTACTGCAAACAGTGGGAAAAGTATTTAAAAGGAGTGATACTGTTCGCGAAGGAACTGCCAGCGATATTGATTATGGAGACTGGCTGCTGGAAGAGGGGAAAATTGATATTCGGGTATATGAAAGTAAGCAGGCAGAAGCAAAAAAAATACTGGAGGTGTAAAGCTTACTATGGACTTTTCTGTTTTGATGTCAGTCTATAAAAAGGATGATCCTTCTTGTTTTGAAATTGCTATCAATAGTGTTTTAACGCAAACTATTCCACCAAACGAAGTGGTTCTGGTTGTGGATGGCCCTGTACCGTATGCCTTGGAGCAAGTAATAAATAAATTTGAAAAGCCAAATACTTTTCGTGTTATTCGTTTGTCAGAGAACAAAGGTTTAGGCGAGGCTAGACGTGTTGGAGTACAAGCGTGCACCAATGATTTAATTGCCGTGATGGATTCGGATGATATTGCGGTTTCGCAAAGATTTGAAATTCAACTTTTGGAATTTCAAAAGGATTCTGAATTGGATATTGTTGGTGGATATATTGAGGAGTTCATAGAATCACCGGAAAACGTAGTGGGCAAACGTTTTGTAGCTCTCACAGATGCTCAAATAAAAGCGGATTTGAAAAAAAGATGCCCGATGAATCACATGACTGTAATGTTTAAAAAAAATGCTGTTGAAGCAGCAGGCGGATATTTGACCTGGCACTATAACGAGGACTACTATTTATGGTTGCGCATGGCATTAGCAAATCGAAAGTTTGTAAATGTTTCTCAAACCTTGGTGCAGGTTCGCGTTGGTGAGGAGATGTATCAGCGACGCGGTGGATGGAAGTATTTTCGGAGTGAAGCAAAGCTCCAAAAATACATGTTGGATCAAAAAATGATTGGATTTGGAACATATGTTGTGAACGTGTCGAAGCGATTTGCTTTTCAAGTGCTGATTCCAAATAAGTTAAGAGGTTTTTTGTATAAAAAGTTATTGCGAGGTTAATGAAAAGGGGGCGCGCATATGGTTGTTTTACACCTTGCAGCGATTCAAAAAAATCCGTTTAGCGGTGTGTGTGCAGTGGTGCCGCAGCATGTGAATGCGCAGCAGGCTTTTGCTACAGTAGCATTGGTGAATTTGAATGTTGAAGTGGAGAATGTAGAAAACCAGTTTGTTTGCAAGGATGTGTATGATATAAAAAACTTGCCTTCACCATTCAACACTCCGAATTTGGTGGTGTTTCATGACGTGTATCAACCTTCGTATTTGAAAATTTTCAAATATCTTAAAAGTGTGCGTATTCCATACGTTATTATCCCGCACGGCTGTTTGACCACGGGGGCACAAAAAAAGAAGTGGCTCAAAAAAAAGGTGGCAAATTTTTTGTTGTTCAATCGTTTTATCAACGGCGCCGAGGCGATTCAATGCTTGTCCGAGCGGGAAATGGAATCCACGCATTTTGGAAAGCATAAATTTGTGGGAACCAATGGAATCCACATCCCCACTGAGCGAAAAACATCGTTTCGAACAAACGCTACTAAATTTGTTTACATTGGGCGTTTGGATGCGTATCATAAGGGGCTGGATTTGCTGTTGGATGCTGTAAAAGAAATAGCTGATTTCATGCGAGAAAACAACGCCGCGCTGAATTTATATGGTCCCGATTATCAAGGGCGGTTTGCAAACGTGGAGAATATGATTGCGGAAAGAGCAATCGGAGACATTGTTACACTTCATCCTGCTGTTTTAGGAGAGGAAAAGAAGGCGATTCTGCTGGACGCAGATGTGTTTATTCAAACCTCACGTTTTGAAGGGATGCCGATGGGGATTTTGGAGGCTTTGAGTTATGGGCTTCCTTGTCTTGTGACGGAGGGAACGACGTTGGGGACCTTTGTTTCACAAAACAAAGCAGGCTGGAGCTGCGAAACCGATGCAAGCAAAATTGCCGAAGCGATGCGTGCCGCCATTCAAGAAAAAGAAATGTGGCCGCAAAAATCGGACCGGGCTCGCCACAGTGTATCCGAGCAGTTTGCTTGGGAGAGGGTGGCGGAGGAAATCGTTTCTCAATATCGAAAATATGTGTAGGAGGAAATATGGGTAGAACAAAAGTTGGACAAATGGCGCTGTGCTTTTCTTTTATCATCATGGGATTTATTGCGACAGCCGCTTTATTGCTTGATTTTAACAAACCGCATTATTATGATGTTTTGTTTTTGATGCCGCTTGTTTTTTCCCTCTTGTCTTTTGTATTCTACCAAATTTATTTTTTGATACCCTCTAATTTAGGTGTCTCTTTGATCGTTTGTCTGAGCTTTTGGCGAATGGTGATAACTCCCTTGTTCATGTCTTTAGGGGATTATTCGGTTGTACTTCAGTATAATCTTTCCGCAAATACAGATAAAGCGGTTTTTTTAATTTGCTATGAGATGATGGCAATATTTATTGCTTTGTACGTATTGTGCCGCCGATCAAACAAGCAAAAAGATGGCTCGGTTGTATTGAGAGGCAATGCTAAAATCAGTAAAATTTATGTTTTGTTACTGATTTTTATTTTGGTCATACTGGCATTTTGCATTTCAACAACGCCTGAATTGTTGGAGGGATATCGTACTGTATTTGAAATTTCAGAACAATTTTTCGTGAATCACGAGGATGCCTATATTGTTGAGCAGTACGGAAAAGATTTCATATCCAAGCTGTCTTTGGTTTTGGGACAGTATTTTATGCGCGCAGCGGTTATTATCGTTCCCGCATTTTTGATCATCCTTTTATTACGCAAGCAAAGTGTTTCACCTGTAGCAAAAATTTTATCATTTTTGATGTGCTTGCTTCCGCTCTTTTTCATTGGTGGCGCGATTGCGAGAAGTTTGATTTATTGTGTAGAGCTCTTCCTCTTGCGCTCCTATATGACGCCGTCAAAGAGAACGAATAAACGAATGGCTTTCCTTATCTTAGTAGCTGCAGTATTGGTTATTATTTGGTGGCTTTTCAGATTAGACGTCAATGGTGGAGTTGACAATGTGTTTGCATATTTTTCCGAAACTTTTAACTCTTATTTTTCTGGGGTTAATATTGTTTCCGGTGTATTTAATATGCCGAATGATTTTGAAATAAAGTTGCACTATTTTATTTACGATTACATTGGCTCAGTACCGTTTGGAAATACTTTGTTTGGCTTGACAGGGGATAGAATTCAACCGTTTTTTAATGCTTTCAACGGAACAACAGGACAAATTCCCACAACCATTGGAATGGGCTATTACTATTTTGGATATCTGTTGGCTCCATTGTATTCCATTTTATTTGCATGCATCGCTTTTAAAGCGAGTGAAAAGGTGCAGCAATGTAATACACAAACCCCGGTTCGTTATATACGATTGCTTGTAATGATTTTCTCATTCAGTATGGGAATTATTATGTATAATATTGAAATTTTGTTTACCAACGTCTTTAGTTTAATTCTGCCTATGTATATTATGGAACGCATCTCATATAAAAAGGAAGTGCACGAATGATTCCTAAAAAAATACATTATTGCTGGTTTGGTGGGAATCCAATGCCGGAGCTCGCCCAAAAATGCATGGATAGCTGGAGAAAATATTGTCCGGATTATGAAATCGTGGAATGGAACGAGTCCAATTTTGACGTTAATTGTTGTGACTATGTCAAAGAGGCGTATGAAGCAAAAAAATGGGCGTTTGTCAGCGATTACGCACGTTTTCATATTTTGTATGAGCATGGCGGCGTGTATTTTGATACCGACGTGGAGCTTTTAAAGCCAATTGACGAAATTCTTACTTGTGGAGCTTTTATGGGGGTTGAGTCTACTACTCCTTCTTTTACCGTGAATCCCGGGGTTGGAATTGCTGTTGATGCAGGCAACGAAGTCTATCGAGAGTTGCTGGAGGCTTATCATTCGCGCCATTTCAAAAATGAAGACGGTACTTTGAATCTTACAACCATTGTAGAGTATACTACCGCGTATTTTGAAGCACACGGTTTGCAAAAAAAGAATGAGATTCAAACTGTGGCGGGAATTCGAATTTATCCCAAAGAGTATTTTAATCCTTGCGATATGCAAACGGGAAAGATCAATCCAACGCAAAATACTGTCTCCGTACATCATTTTGCGGGTAGCTGGGTCGACAGCTACAGCAAATTCCGCGGCAAGGTGTACCGCTTTTTGAATCGTATCTTTGGTAAAGGGGTTGCAACCTTTTTTCGAAAACTGTTTGGAAGGAACAAAAACGAATAAATATGGGTAAATCAAAAGTTTTCAGCAATACTGTTATGCTTTACATCATGAGCATTGCAAAGCTGATTTTTCCGCTGTTGACCTTACCGTATTTGACCAGAGTTTTATCCGAGGATGCATATGGGTTCGTCTCCTATGTGAAGAGCTGTATGACGTATATGCAGTTGATTGTAGATTTTGGCTTTATTTTATCCTCGGTAAAAGATATTGTCAATGCAAACGGAGATCTCAAAAAAATAGGTACCATAGCCGGTAATACGGTTGCCGCCAAGTTGATTTTAACACTTGCGGCAGGTGTGGTGCTGGTGGTGATGTGCTTCGCCATCAAAATTTTGCAATTGAATATTTTGTTTGTCGTTTTGAGCTTTATCACTGTGGCTTTGACGGCGTTTCTTGCAGATTTTCTTTTCCGCGGAATTGAAAAGATGCATTATATTTCCATCATTTTTGTAATCACCAAAGCAATCTCCACAGCCATGACGTTTGTTATGGTCAAAGGGGATGACACCATGATGTGGATCCCGGTGCTGGACATTCTTGCAAACGTAATTGCTGTTGGAATTACGGTAGGTATTTTGGCAAAATTGCAAATTCGCATTTATTTTAGCGGCATTCGCGATTGCCTAAGCATGATCAAGGATTCTTTTGCCTATTTTTTGTCCAGCGTTGCTACCACGGCTTTTGCCGCCCTGAACACGCTGATCATCGGTATTTATATGACCGATCTAACGTTGGTTGCTTATTGGAGTTTAAGCCTGAATATTATTTCGGCAATTCAGGGATTGTATGCTCCGATTTGTAACAGTGTGTATCCGCATATGATCCGCGAGCGGAGTTTGAAGTTTATTCATCGAATTATGGCAATCTTTATGCCAATCGTTACTCTGGGATGCGTTTTCTGCTTCTTTGCTGCCGAGCCTGCGCTGTTGATTATCGGCGGGGAAAAATATGTGGCTGCTACAACTATTTTTAAATGGATGATTCCAATTTTGTTTTTCAGCTTTCCTGCACAAATGTATGGTTGGCCGACCTTGGGCGCGGTAGGAAAAGTAAAAGAAACGACATTGTCGACCATCATTGCGGCGGTGGCACAAGTGGTTGGATTACTTGCGTTGGCATTCAGCGGTTACTTGACGCTGGTGTCAATGGCGATTCTGCGTTTTTCCACTGAAGCTTTGATGATGGTGATTAGAATGTGGTTTACGTACAATCATCACAATGACTTTAAAAGAATTACTTCTGTCGAAAATGCCAATTAAACAAATATGTATTAGTGAGGAGAATTATGAAGACGCGGAAAAAAGTTGCTATTATGACATGGTATACGTATCGGAATTTTGGCACGGCATTACAAGCAACTGCATTAACTCATGTGATTGAAAACATGGGCTATTCTCCAACTATGATACAATATTTGCCCAAAGGAGGGGCTTTTGAACCAACAATTCGAGCTTTGAAGGATCGAATTGTTCGAAAGATCAAAACATTGTTCTTTAAGCACTATGTGTCTAATGAGCGAGAAAAGTTGTATACATCATATTTTGAAACGCGGATCAGCGAAACTGAGCCGATGCGCAGTTATCCGGAGTTAAGTGACCTAAATTCCCAGTTTGATGCCTTTGTTTGCGGGAGTGATCAAATTTGGTCTCCGAATTGTTTTGACGATAAATATTTTCTATCCTTCGTCGATCAGGGAGAAAAAATGGTGGCTTATGCGCCAAGTCTCGGGGTATCAAAAATCCAAAATCAATTGATAGAGAGAAAGATGGCCGATTGTATAAAGAGATTTCACCATCTTTCGGTGAGAGAACAACAAGGAGCAGGTTTGATTCATGGCATGACTGGAAAGACGGCGAATGTTGTTTTGGATCCGACATTGTTAATGAGTGCCTCAGAGTGGGATGCCTACGCATGTGTAAATCAAGCAGAGCAAATACAAAGTTCCCCATATCTTTTGTGTTATTTTCTAGGCTCTTCCCAAAAATATATGGATTATGTCCGCCGCCTTTCTAAAAAAACAAATTTGCCAATTTATATCATTCCGGTTTCAATTTCCCAGAAGAAAAGTAAAAATGCTGTCCCGTTTGAAGTAGGACCTATTGAATTTGTTTCGTTGATTAAAAATGCTGCATATGTTTGCACAGACTCATTCCATGGAATGGCATTTGCTATAAACTATAATGTTCCTTTTGTAGTTTTTGAGCGTTTTGCAAATGATGATGTACAAAATCAAAATAGTAGAATTTTCAATCTTTTGAAGTTGTTACATTTAGAGGATAGGTTGGTTAATTACAAAGATCGATGCTTAGCTACTGCTCTCATAGATTGTGACTACAAGATTGCAAATCGGCTTTTACAGCAGCATAGAGAATTTTCTTTAACATATTTAAAAGATTCGTTAATGTGCGCAACAGAGCATGTGGGCAAAGAACGTTTTTTGAAGATTACCGATATGTGTTGCGGATGTGGTGCATGTGCCACGGTTTGTAAAAAAAATGCGATTTCCATTTGTAAAGATTCGGAAGGGTTTGAGCATTATACCATAGATGAGGAGCGCTGCGTTAAATGCGGAGTGTGCAAAACTGTTTGCCCAATGACAAATATTATAGCACCAGATTTAAAAAATGCTATCGCATTGTACTCTATTAAAAGTCGATCCAATTCGGTGTTGGAGAATTCTTCTTCGGGTGGCGTAGGGCATGAACTGAGCACATCCTGCTTAAAAGACGGTTATGCAGTATGTGGGTGCATATATGATACAAAAAATAAATTAGCGAAACACATTTGGGTTTATACCGGAGAAGAGGATAAGTTGGTGCTGTTGCAGGGGTCAAAGTATCTTCAAAGCATCTCTGCAAATGCTTTGAAAAATATCGTTTCCATTGCGCAACAACAGAAAATAGCTTTTTTTGGAACACCATGTCAGGCCGCTGCGGTTGATAAGATGCTTAGAAAAAACGGTTTACGTGACAACGCGTTGATTGTGGATTTGATCTGCCACGGGGTTCCTTCTTACCACCTTTGGAACAAGTTTTTAAAAACGATTGATGACAAATATGGAACGGGAAATAATCCGAACGTTCGTTTTCGCGAAAAAAGAGACGATTGGCATCGTCGAGTTATGGTTGTTGGTGGAGAGAAAAAAAACTATAGCCAAACGGAAGTAAAAGATGATTTTTATGCCTTTTTCCGTCGCGGTTTGTGTGACATGCGAGCGTGTTCTGATTGCCCGTATAGAGAACGCTCTGCAGCCGATTTGCGTATTGGCGATTATTGGGGTAAGCGTTTTTCGAAGGATAAAAAAGGTGTTTCTATGGTGTTGGCCAATACCGATTTAGGGCAGCAGGTAGTGTCGAGGTTAATTAAAAGTGGCACTTGTGAGGGAACTGAGCACCCACTTTTAGAGTATTGGTCAGTACAATATCCGTATAATTTGAATCCCCCATTAATTCGAGAAGTGCTTATTCGAGAATTGTGTGACGATGGACTATCTTTGAAGCAATTAAGGAAAAAATATTGTTCTTATTATGATTGCATGGAGCTTTTGTCAAGGTTAAAGCATACTTTCCATCTCTAAAAATTAATCCAAATTGGAGGATGTTTATGAAACATCTTGCAACTGCAATGATGCAATTGATCAAGCGGGAGATTGTTGGGGCGGCGGATGCAGATGAGGCGGCGTTGCGAGATGCGGCGGTGGCACAAGTGGTTGGATTACTTGCGTTGGCATTCAGCGGTTACTTGACGCTGGTGTCAATGGCGATCCTGCGTTTTTCCACTGAAGCTTTGATGATGACGATTCGAATGTGGTATACGTATCGCAATGGGAAATGTTTTTCTTAAATAAACTTCTTGCGAATAAAAACAGCAATTGAAAGGGGATGCGAATATATGAAGGCTGGGATTATCACTCACTATAATGTGCACAATCACGGGGCGCATCTGCAATTGTATGCATTGGTTCAACAGTTAAAGACACTTGGATATGATGCACAGGCTTTGCAATATGCAAAAAATTATGATTTCATTGGCGGACCCAAAGTAGCGGCGAAATATAATATCTCTTTAAAATCAATTCCCATCTATGCAAAATACCTGTTTTCCAATGGCTTTTTCAGAACGTTATACAATTATAAAAAGAGAAAGCAATTGGCATCGTTTCGCAAAAATCACAATTTGGTTGGCGAGTATTATTCACAAGCGGAAAATCTGGATGCTGTGGTGATTGGAAGTGATGAGATTTTCAGCATTGAAGCTGGTCCTAATCCATGGTATTATGGCATAGGCATTCCTTGCAAAAAACAGATTTCATATGCGGCGAGCTTTGGCCCAACCACGGTTGATATGATTGAGCAGCACAATATGGCAGCTCTTATTTCTGCAGGAATTTCAAATCTTTCATGTGTTTCGGTTCGGGATCAGAATTCATATGATATTGTAAAGCGGTATACCAATAGGGATGCTGCAATTGTGTGCGATCCTGTTTTGTTGTACGATTTTTCAGAACAAATCAATGAAACGCAAATGACCGAGTTCAAAAGACGGGTGAAAGAAAAATATTGCATTGTATATTCATATGACTACAACATGAACGATGAAGCGACCGTGACTGCAATTCGAGCATATGCAAAAAAACATAATCTAAAGGTTTATAGTGTTGCATATTTTCATAAATGGTGTGACCGAAACATTCAATTGGATCCTTTGGACGTTTTCCAATGGTTTGCCGGGGCAGAGATGGTCTTCACAGATACTTTTCACGGCAGTGTTATTTCCTTGGCAACAAGCTCTCAGTTTGTATCGCAAATCAGAGGAAATTCCAATAAACTTTCGTTTTTGTTGGAGCAATACGGTGTTTCCGAACGTAAGGTCAATGATTTTTCCGAAATTGAAAGGCTTGCCAAGACTCCTATTGATTATTCTGTAGTAAATACAACAATTCAGCGTATTCGTGCTGAGTCATTATTTTATTTGCGCAATGCGTTGGAGGATTTAAATGCTGAACGTAAATAAAAACTGTACCGCATGTGGCGCGTGCGTTCAAATTTGTCCTCAAAAATGCATTCAACTGGAAAAAGATTCTTTGGGGTTTGAATATCCTAGCATAAACGCAGAACAGTGTATTAACTGTGGGTTGTGCGAAAAATCCTGCCACTTGAATTATCCAAATATGCGGAACACAAAAAGCCAGCGTGCATATGCTGCTATTCACACATCGACGGACGTTTGTTTGAAATCAACCAGCGGCGGTGCTTTTGGAGCAATTGCAGAGCATGTTTTACAAAACCATGGTGTAGTATATGGCTGTGGTTATTCAGAGGAACTTAAAGCTGTGCATATGCGTGTGGATAGAATTGAAAATCTAATTGCATTGCAAGGATCCAAATACGTGCAGAGTGAAATTGGCGATACTTATTTTCTGGCAAAGCAAGATTTGTTGGAGCAAAAAACAGTGCTTTTTTCCGGGACTCCATGCCAAATTGCCGGGCTAAAAGCTTTTTTGGGTAAAGAATATTCAAACTTACTGACGGTCGATCTTGTATGCCATGGTGTCCCCCCATATGCTCTGTTTAAAAAGTACTTGGCATGGTTCGAAAAGAAGCATAGTATGAGCGTAAAGAATTACGATTTTCGAGCCAAAGCCAATGCGGGGTGGGGAAGTTCCGGCATGGCGAGTGGCGTGAATAAAAATGGATTGAGTAAAAAAAGGAAAATATTCTATCACAATGAATACTATTATCACTATTTTTTGACAGGCGAAATTAGCAGAGACTCTTGTTACGTATGTAAGTATGCTAATTTGGATAGACCGGGCGATTTTTCTTTGGGAGATTTATGGGGCGCTGAAGGATTTGATTTGCCATTTTCGATTCAAAACGGATGCTCATTGTTACTTGCTAATAATGAAAAAGCAAACAAATTGTTAAGTGTACTTTCGTTGGTTTGTACTGAAATTTCAATCGATCAAGCTTCAAAAAATAATGCGCAATTAATATCGCCAATTGCCAAATCGAAATCACGGGATGAAATTCTGCGGTCGTTAGCCAATGATGATCCGCTCAAAATTGACCGCGATTTTCGCAAAAAATATTTTTTGCATCGATTGAAAGGAAAGATCAAACATCTTGTACCAAACAAGTTGCGGCACGTTATTTTAAGGTATAAATATAAAAATAATCATGGTTGAATTCAATCAATTAAGAAAGAGAACACCCTATGAAACATCTTGCAACTGTAATGATGCAATTGATCAAGCGGGAGATTGTTGGGGCGGCGGATGCGGATGAGGCGGCGTTGCGAGATGCAGCGCTCCAGGGCGAATTGTATGCGCTCTCCAAGCGACACGACGTGGCGCATCTGGTTGGCGATGCATTGGGACGCTTTTGCATCTCGCTCGACTCCAGTCTTGATGCAAAATTCCAAAAGCAACAAATGCTGGCGGTTTGGCGCGCTCAACAGATCGAGTACATGAAGGAGAGCGCCTACCGCGCTCTGACACAAGCCGCTGTGCCGTTTCTTCCGCTCAAGGGGGCTGTGATGCGGCAGTATTACCCCGAGGCATGGATGCGTACCAGCTCGGATGTCGATATCCTGATCTGCGAAAGCGATCTCGGCCGTTGTGTGGAGGTATTGGTCGATCAATTTGGTTATCGCGCCGAGCCGAAGCTGTCGCATGATATCTCGCTTTACGCTCCTAACGGGATGCATCTGGAGCTGCACTACGACCTTTTAGAGGACGAGTATTTGCCCTGTGCGACGCCCATTCTAAGGGAGGTCTGGCAGCATGCTGCACCCGTGGCAGAAGGGGAGTGGAGATATGCCCTTAGTGACCCTATGTTCTATTTTTACCACGTTGCACACATGGCGAAGCATTTTCAGGAAGGCGGCTGTGGCGTGCGACCATTTGTGGATCTCTGGCTTCTGGAGCATCGCGTCGAGCACGATGTGGAAGCACGTAACGCGTTATTGGAACGTGGCGGATTGCTGAAATTCGCCAATGCGGTACGGTTGCTTTGCGCCGTTTGGTTTGACGGTGAGGCGCATACAGACGTCACCCGCGCCATGGAAGCATTCCTTTTGGAGGGCGGCGTATATGGCACCATGGAGAACCGTGTCAGTCTTCAACAAAACAAAAAAGGTGGGAAGCTGCGATATATTTTGTCGCGTATCTTTTTGCCATATGATGCGCTGAAATTCAATTATCCCATCTTGCAAAAGCACAAGTGGTTGATGCCTGTGATGCAGGTGAGAAGATGGTTTAATTTGCTTCTGCGCGGAAGATTGAGACGTTCGATGCATGAATTGAACGTAAATGCAAAAACGACCGATGCTACGCAAGAGGGAATGCGCCGATTGCTGCGTGAGATCGGACTGTGAGTTGAGAGTTTCCCCTTGATTCTTTTCGTGATTTGAGGGTTCGCCGGGCGAATCTTGAAAAAAGGACCAAACATTTTTCAAAATAGGATTGACAAAATGGAAATGTCGTGGTATAATATTCAAGTACGAAAAAAATGAGGGGATCTCTCACCAACCGTACAATTGAATTTTTTCGGGGTGTGGCACAGCTTGGTAGTGCGCTTGGTTCGGGACCAAGAGGCCGCAGGTTCGAATCCTGTCACTCCGACCACATGAAAATAATCCGAACATTCTCTTACTTGGAGAAGCGTTCGGATTATTTGTTTTATTTGAGTATCCTAATTTTAATAGCAAATCGAAGTACTCAACGCTTCGTTGAGTACTACTTTCTGTTTGTTTTATTTACATATTAAAGTTTTTGTGATATAATGAAGCAAATATAATTAGGAGGTGCAATATGGCAATATCGGATAAGATAAAGGAATACAGACTAAAACGCGGAATGACGCAAGCACAGCTTGCCGAGCTTCTCGGCGTGACTCCTCAGGCAGTCTCAAAATGGGAAAATGCAACAGGCTATCCCGATCTCTCTGCTATCTGTCCACTTGCAGATGCTTTGAGCGTTACTACCGATGAGCTTCTTGAACATAAAAATCCCTTCGAAGAGCTTAATAAAAAATGGTATCGCCTTATGAGAAAATGCGACATATGGCAAGCACCTCTGGAAGAACTGATTGCACTCGATAACGATGCAATTTCTCAATATCCAAACGATAATTTATTTCTTTGGCGCCGTGTCAGTGATGAATTTAAATTAGCTTGTCGTAAAACTGCTGCCGAGGAAAAGCAAAAGTGGCTTGCCTGCGCAGAGAATCATTGTGCCGATCTTATTGAGAAAGAGCACGATTGGGAGAATCCCAAGCACATGATGGTTAAGATATTGGTGGAGTGCAATCGCATCGATGAAGCAATCGCTTGGGCGCACAAGTGCAAATCGCCCGATGAGGCTATGAAGAATGTGCTTCACGGAGACGATCTGCATCGCCACCGTCAGCAAATAATTGACAATATGCTCCGACATCTGCTTAGCGAAATGAGATGCAAGGATCTTGATTTTCTCAAGGTGTCGGAGGACATCATCCACGCTGTTTTTTCAGACGGAAATTATCAGTATTATTACGATTCCCTGATGATGATCGAGTTCACCCGCGCAAAGTACTATGCCGCCCTTGGCAACTCGACAAAGACGATGGAATATCTCTATCGTGCGCTTGATGTTGCGAAGGAAAAGTTTATCAAAGGAAAGGGCAAATTCACCATTCCGATTTTCGATGAACTACCACCTGAAGGCGCCGAAATGAGCCTTATTGAGCAATTATACGGCATTTTGCAGCACAGAGAGGGGCTTGAAATTGTCTTTTTCACAGAAGAGTATCAAAAGTTGTTGGAGAATATTAAGAGCTTGATATCTGCAAATTACTGAGAAAAAACACAAATGAACAATTCACATACAATGACCGATTCTTACTTACACTAAACTTCGGCTACGGCTCAAAAACCGTGCTCTTTACGGACATTCCGTGTTCGGATAAAGTTGCATGTGGGCGACCATAGCAAAAGGCACCGCCGAGCGGTGCCTTTTGCTATGGTCGGAGTGACACTTACTTTCGATCCTGTTTGTCGCAAAGCGGCAAATGCAGGTTCGCATTCACCGACCGAAGATCGACAAGCTTGCTTGTCAGGCGCAGGTCGTGTGAATCTTCGCCGCAGGCGAATACCCTGGCATGTAGGGAGGCAAAGCATTGCAACAGCGGTGCTTTATTGAGTATTCCAATTTTAATAGCAAGAAATGAAAATAGCCGATACCACTGTCTTTTGACTGCGGTGTCGGCATTTGTATTGTTGAAAAAGACACAAATTTATGATATAATAAATACATCAAAAAATTTTTGAAAAACCTATTGACTCTCCCCTTAACTGTAATGATATACTTTGCTTGCAAGATAGAAATAGCGCTGTTTCTATTCTGCAAAATCTCAATGAAAGGAAAACGCTATTATGTATAAGATAGGTGAATTATCTAAGCTTTGCAATATTTCGGTAAAGACGTTGCGATATTACGATGCCGAAGGTTTGCTCATCCCCGACGAGATCGATAAATTCACGGGATACCGTTACTATTCTGCATCAAAGCTTGAAGATTGCTATCGTATTATTGCCTTGAAGGAGCTTGGCTTTTCTTTGGATGAGATACGTGTGCAGTTGACAACAAACGACAACGAGAAAATCACGGCGGCATTAAATGCAAAGCTTGCCGAGCTGCAAGCACTGATCGAAACCACCCAAACACAGTTAAGGAAAATTGAATCCATCAAAAACAACCTGACAAAAGGAGAGTCAAAAATGTTTAATATTATTGTCAGAGCAACCGATGAAATGCGCGTTGCTTATATCCGAAAGAATTATTTATCCAAATCCGATGCTTTTGACGATATTGAAAAAATCAAAAGCAGTCTGCCAAAAACGATTCTTGGTAAAAGAAAAATCATCATCAATTACGAAACCGAGTACAGAGAAACCGACTTTGATCTGGCTGCGTGCGCAGAAATTGTCGGTAAGCTTCCGCAGCCCTGCGAGTATGCGGAAAAAACAATCTCGCTTGGCGCGAACGTTGCTTCTCTGATTTGTAAATCTGACGAGCTTGATGATGCCTATAAGGCTATGATCAAACATCTTGATGGATCAAGCTATAAAGTGTGTGGTGCATATTATGAAATTTACCACGAGGACGGAACGGTAGAATTAAAAGTACCGGTATGTGAACGCGCAAAGAAGAGCCTTTATGTCAGCGATGATATTATTCCTTTCGTAGATGACCCCGAAGTGTGTGGAAAATGGAAGATGATCGATATTCTCCCCACCCGCGAACATTTTATTTATGGCAAACCAAAATGTAACCACTTGGCTTGGTTAGATGAGATATATTTCATCGATGGTGGTAAATCCTATTGGGCAGTCGGTGGCTGGACAAAAGGACAACTTTTCACATATGCATCGAAGCCAAACTCTATTTACGTCAATAAATATACAATAGAAAGCGATGAGAATCACAAGCTCTTGTTTCTTGAAATGTACGATTATTGTGATGGAGGCCGCGAAGGAGTCTTTGACAATCCTGAAATATGGGTGTACGAACAAATAGAAAATAAACATTATGCCTCTCAAGAAGAGTTTAGAAGATGTGATAATATCGATTATCCTTTTATAAATGATGAGAATGTCATCGGCGTTTGGAAAGTACGTGATTTCCTAATTTATCGAGAAGATTTTGATGTTAACAAACAGAATTGGTCGGAAAATGATTTGTTCGTTTTATCGGTAGAATTCAGAAATAACGGAGTATATGTGTCAAACACCAAAGAAGCGACAAACCGTGCTACTTCTGTATGGACGAAGGGGCTTGTTTTAAACAAACGTGAAAAGACTGCATCCTCATATGAGATTGTAACAATCGACGGTAAGGATTATTTGTTTAAAGAATGGAAAACCGGAGACTACTCATTCGGCGGCGGCAGATCGTATTGGTACGTATTCACAAGAGAATAAACAAATTCAGCCTCGGCAAGGAAACTCCCTGCCGAGGCCGAACTATTAGATTTTTTCAGCGTGTCTTTCAAGATCAGCAATTATCTTCTTGAATCTTTCTTCGGTTCTCACAAGATCAAATCTGTTGTCCTCTAATGCTTTCAATCTGAGATTACAAGCATTGCCCTTATAATTTTTAGAAGTATTTGCTTTAGTATGCTTCATACGATTTACCATTGGTGCTGTGTAATTCATATCTTTTAGATTTGCTTCGATAATTGCATAGCGACAGCTTTCTTCAAGCGCTTTCAGAGTGTTCTCCACATCCTTCAGCTCTGCATACTCAAGAGCTATATGACGGTAGTAATAAGATATATCAAAAGCGTAAAAACCAACATTATCATCCGAATACAAACGTTTCAGGATATCGATTGCAAAGCTATACGCTTCAATAGTTTCTTGGTGCGAAAAATGTGTTTTTGAAATCATACTTGATGCCGTCATCGCAGCCGTATGAATTAAAGACATCATATAGCTTTGGCATGCCTTAACACCTTCTTCTCCGTCGAGAATCGTAGTTCTCAGATCCTCTCTTGTTACATGAAACGTTCCACTCATATCGGCATAATATAGTGCTTTTTCTTTATCGATATTATCGTAGGTATAGCACAAACATTGTACAGCGTTTTCTCTTTGACGAGTGTCCGTAGATCTCTGCAAAAGCTCCTCACCAAGAGCAATGATGCGCTCTGCTTCAGCTTTAGGGCAAGGATACACCGCATCTCTATTGATGGCATGCATAAGACCTTCGATAACGCGGCAATCCTTCGGAAATTCAGAATATGCCTTTTCCCAGATTTCAAGATTCTTTTGATTTTCACCGTTTTGACAGCAAATTTTACTTTGCCGCTGATATTCACAAATCGCTTCTTCTACTCTTACTTGATCTACGCAAAGCAATTCGTCAACAGTCACATCAAAATAAAACGCGATTTTGGGCAACAGCGTAATATCCGGGAAGCCCTCACCGCGCTCCCACTTTCCAACGGATTGCGGTGTGATTCCAAGATGGTTGGCAAGTGTTTCTTGCGTAATGTTTTTCTGCTGTCTTAATGCGCGTAATTTTTCTTTCAAATTGATTTCCATATATTTCATCCACCTTTGTTTTAATTGATAAGCGCTTATCTTGACTATAGTATAGCAAATATTTGTTGCCACTTCAAGAACCGCAAAGTTTATTTACGGGAGGATTTTACAACTTTTGGTTGTTCGCACTAAAAGCCTCGGCAAGGAAACTCCTGCCGAGGCTATATTTAGAGTGGGAAGTTGCAGCTTGACTCACTTTGCAATAGATTTATGGTCATCCGTCGCCGGATTATTGATCAGCTCGCCGTGTTCGGTGAAACGCGAGCCGTGGCAGGGGCAATCCCAGGTGTGCTCGGCGCGGTTGTATTTGAGGGCACAACCGAGGTGGGGACATCGGGGCGAGGTGGGCGTCAGAAGTCCAATGGTAGACTCAAAAGCGTTTACAGCAAGCTGTGGATGAAAAAACGTGCGAGAGGGATCGAAAATGGTAGCATAAGGATTGGATTTTCCTCTGACAAGGTCGCAGAGAATATCGGCGGCAACCATGGCATTGGTCATGCCCCACTTGTTAAATCCCGTTGCAACGAATACGTCGGGCGTGGATTTGGAATATTGACCGATATAAGGGATATCGTCCAGCGTCATGCAGTCCTGCGTTGCCCACTTGCCGACAATCTCAGCGTTTTTGTAGTGCTTCTTTGCGAAGTTCTCAAGCTCCTGCCAACAGCCGCCTTGCTTGCCCGTTCGGTGTCCGCCACCGCCAAGGAGCAACAGGTCACCGTAGCTGCGGAAGGATAGCCCTGTGTTCGATTCGTCCACGTACATTCCGTCCATATTCTGCACCCCTTTCAGTGCAATCACGTAAGAGCGATGCTGATAGAGCTTTAACGGGTACAAGCCGTGCTTGTTGAGCATTGGAAAATGGGTGGCGATGATCAGCTTTTTATAGGTGATCTCGCCGTGATTCGTTTTTGCCTTGTGCGGCATCAGCTCTACTACCTTTGTATGCTCGTATATCGGCAGATCTTTTGCAATATTATATAGAAATTTTAAAGGGTGAAACTGCGCTTGATCCTTCACGCGCACAGCCCCCGACACCTTGAAAGGAAGTTTTTCGGCATCCGAAAGTTCAGCTTTTATGCCGATACGGTTCAGGGCGGCGACTTCCTTTTCGATCTTCTTGCGCTCATTTAAGGAGTAGAGGTATGAATCCCTTGTTTGATAGTCGCAATCAATCTTTTGGCTAAGTCGGGCATATTCTGCGCATGCCTTTTTTTGTGCCTCTGCGTAAAGTTGCGCCTTGTCAACTCCAAAACGGCGGATCATTTTGTCATAGATCAAACCGTGCTGTAGGGTGATCTTTGCTGTGGTGTAACCCGTGACGCCGCCGCAGATCTCCGTTGCTTCTACCAACAGACAATCCACACCTGCGTTTTTTAGTTTATAAGCGCACAAGATTCCCGCAATGCCACCGCCAATGATCAGCACGTCGGTGGTTTTATAATTTTTTAACGTGTCAAACTGCGCCCTTTGCGCGCTTTTTTCCCAAATCGATTCCATATCGAACCTCCAAACCGTTGATACCGATAGTGTTTGCCGTTTTGAGGTAGATTATCATACTTTTTTATTATCGGCATGGGAGCGTTGATTTTGCCGGATGGATCTTTTTAAAAGTTTTCTTCATCCTGGACAGATCTGTCGAAAAACGCTTGACAACCCTTGTATTTTATGCTAAAATACGATCAGAAAGAAGATTTGCGCACAACGATCTAACAAGGCAACTACCGATGGCGTTTTGCGCTTTGAATACCGTTTTGGATAATGGGAGGCAGAGCAGATGAAGGATATCGTTCAGCACATGATGGAAATTGGAGAACCGATGGCGGCAGGCTTTCTCGAATATCCCGATGGACCCTTGCCTTTGACTTATTGCCGCGCGTATCGCAGATATTATGAGAACTGCCCAATCGTTTATCGTGCAGGCGCACCGCTCTTTCCTTGCGGAAATACCTCCAAGGAGGCGTATCCGTGGTTGTACACGGATTTTGACCCACAAAGACCATGCGTTGCTCCGCAATATGCACAACAGTATGCCGTGCATTGGGAAAATTTGGAGAAAAAGAGTCCCCGTGCCGCAGAAAACTTTCGAAAATTCAGCAAAAAGTTTTACTATCCCGGTGATTGGAACCACAGCATGCTTAACTACAAGCGCATTCTTGCAGAGGGTATCGATGCGTATGAGGCGCGTCTTTTGAAAAAGCCCGAAAGCGATTTCCGCACGGCGTTGTTGGATCTCATCGTCGGTCTGCGTGCTTATCATGCACGTGCTCTTCAGGAGCTTCCCAAAATGGGTGCGCCTGAGGAATTGCTTCAAGCACTGAAAAAAGTACCGTTTTCTCCTGCGACCTCTGCATACGAGGCGATGGTCGCTCTCAACTTCGTGCTTTCTTTGGACGGTTGGGATAACGTGGGGCGATTGGATTCGATTTTAGCGCCCTATCACCATGGCGAGGATCTGCGTCCCTACCTGCGTTGTTTGATGGAAAACATTCAGGAAAACGATACCTGGAGTATCACGCTGGGACCCGATTACAACGACGTGACCTATCAGGCATTGGAGACCACGCGCGGTATGGCGCGCCCTCTGACGCAGCTACGTGTATCAAAGGAGATGCCACCGGAGCTTTGGGAGCTTGCCGCTCGTCAGATTCTGGAAGGTGGCGGTCAGCCTGCCTTTTACAACGAGGATGCCATTCAGGAGCGCTTAATGGGGCGCATTCCGCATCTGACGCGGCAGGATGCTTTGGAATTTGCTGGTGGCGGATGCACCGAAACTGCCTTTGCAGGTGTGACCTACTCGGGCGCCACGGATACCAATATCAACGTCCTCAAAATTTTTGAAGAATACATGCACGCGCAACTTGCAAAAGCCGAGAGCTTTGAGGCGTTTTATGAGAATTTTATGACCTTGCTTCACCAAAAGCAGGACGAGCAGACTGCAGGCATCAATGCCTACTACAATGATCGTGCCGCGCATTGCTTCGCGCCCATTCGCACATTGTTCATCGACGATTGCATCGACAACGAAACGGGGTGGTTCCAAGGAGGCGCGCGCTACAGCTTTTCCGTACACTCCGATAGCGGAATTCCCAATACGGTAGATTCCTTGCTTGCCATTCGTCATCTTGTGTTTGAAACGAAAAAATATACCCCCGAGGACTTTCTCGCGCGCCTTTCCCATGAGGATCCCACCTTTTTTGAGGAACTCAAGACCTGCCCCGCCTACGGAGTGGGGGACGAGCGCTCGGACGCCTTGACCGAGGATCTCACCACGCGCTTTTATGAGCACTATCTGACGTGCAAGCTGGATCTCGGTATCGGCTTTTTCCCGACGGCGCATCAATTCCGTCGCCACATCGGGCTTGGCAAATGCGTAGGTCCCACCCCTGACGGAAGACACGGGGGAGAGCCGGAGGCAGATTCCTTGGCGGCTGTTAACGGCAAGGCAATCAAGGGGCCTACGGTGATGCTTGCCTCTGCCGCACGGTTTGAGCAAAAGGATGTTTACGGTATGGCGGTGACCAATCTTTCCATTACAAAAAAATACACGCCCGAAATCATCCGCGCGTTGGTGGAGGGGTACTTTGCGCTTGGCGGCACACAACTGCAGATTACGGTCACAGATCGGGAAACGCTTCTGGATGCTCAGGAAAATTCCGACGCGCACCGCGACCTGATCGTGCGCGTGGGTGGATACTCGGAGTATTTCCACAAGCTTGACAAATCCATTCAAAACGCCGTCATTGCGCGCACGTTGTTTGATTAAGGAGATCGTATGAACCATTTAGACACACAGCCCATGGGCAATATTATCAATATCCAGCATTTTTGCACGGACGACGGTCCGGGGATTCGTACCACAGTATTTTTCAAGGGGTGTCCTCTTCGGTGTGTGTGGTGCCACAATCCCGAGTCTCACAACGCGCGAACCGAGCTGATGTACCGAGCGGAAAAATGCCGCTCCTGCGGTGCCTGCGTATCTGTCTGCCCCTCCGGAGCACATTCTGTGGGGGAGGGCGGTACCCATCTGTTTTCTCGCGACCTATGCACGAGCTGCCACAAATGCGCCGACGTCTGCGTGTTTCAGGCTTTGGAAACGGTGGGGGAGAAAAAGAGTGTGGACGAGGTACTTGCCGAGCTTTTAAGTGATCGCATCTTTTACGAAACCTCGGGCGGTGGCGTGACACTCTCGGGCGGAGAGCCGACCGCACAGCCCACCTTTGTAAAGGAGCTTCTTTCCGCATGTAAGCGCGAGGGGTTGCATACCGCTATGGAAACCTGCGGCTTTTGCTCCGAGGGCACGTTGATGCAGCTTGCACCTTTGGTTGATCTTTTCCTTTTGGATTGGAAGATTAGCGATGATACCCTGCATCAGCGTTATACGGGCGTTTCCAATCAACCCATTGTTGAAAATCTTGCGCGACTTGACGCGTGCGGTGCGCGAGTCATTTTGCGCTGTCCGCTCATTCCCGACATCAATCTGACCGAGGATCATTACCTGGGTATTGCCGCGCTCGCCAACCGCTTCCGCGTGATCGAGTCGATCGATCTGGAGCCTTATCATCCCATGGGAGTGGGCAAAACGCAGGCACTGGGCAGAGAGGTGGCGTATCAAAACGGGGAGTTCCTTAACGATTCGGTCGCTGAAGCGGCAAGGAATTTTCTTGTCCCACGCGTTTCGGTCAACGTCCGTATTTCGGGGAAGTAAATATCAGAAAGGAACATGAAAAAGTGAACGTACCAAAACTACTTACCATGCTTTCCGGTGAGGCGGTGACCAGCGTTGAGGTTTGGGAGCGTTTTCGCCGTGAGGAGATCCTGCAGCTGTTTTGCGATCACGTCTACGGCAGGCGCGACATGGAGCGTCCCGACGATGAGAACTTCGTACTTGTAAAAGAGGAAACGGTGTGTGGCATGCGTAAAAAGGAGCTTCGCTGTGCCTTTCACGGTTATTCCTTTCCTTTTTCGCTCTACCTTCCCATCGGAGGAACGGAACCATGCCCTGCATTTATCTACGTCATGCACGAAAATTTGGAAAATACTATGGTGCTTGACGCCGACGGAAATATGGAAAGTCGCCAGACCGAAAGTACTCTTCCCTTAAAGACAATTACCGATCGCGGCTATGCCGTTGCCATTATGCCCACAAGGGATATCTATCGGGAGTGGACACTCAAAATGAATTACAAGCACGGCGTTTTTAATACGGTCAAAACCGAAAAGGGAAGAGATCGACATTCATGGGCGTCCATTTCGGCATGGGCGTGGGGTGTGAGCCGTGTGGTGGATTATTTGGAAACGGATGCTGATATCAATCATCTGCAAATTGCTTCCATTGGACATTCCCGCAGTGGAAAGGTGGCACTGTACGCTGCAGCGACCGACGAACGGATTCTCTTGGGAGTCCCTAACAACACAGGATGCATGGGGGCGGCACTTCTGCGCGGAAAGCGCGGCGAACACGCAGCCGATATCAACATCAGCGATTGGTTTTGTGAAAAATTCCGCGATTATAACGATGCCGAGCACCTGCTCCCCGTCGATCAGCACATGCTTTTGGCGCTTCTCGCTCCACGATATTTGTATGTTACCTGCTCGGAGATGGACGAGTGGGCAGATCCGGATGCAGAGCTTCGTGCGGCTCGGCTTGCGTCCGAGGCTTTTGAGCTGTACGGTGTGCGAGGCTTGGTCGCCCCCGAGACTCCCATAGTCAATGAGGTCTACCAGGAGGGGCATATTGCCTATCATGTCAAAACGGGAGATCACAGCCAAACGGACTTTGATTGGCATCAGGTTATGAATTACTTTGATAAGATCCGCGTGGGAGCGATCCGATAAAACGATCAAAAGCAACAGAGGTACAGTGATGCCCCCGTTGCTTTTTGATTTGCGCTATAATGATCGTTTAAATTGATCCGTAAACCATAAAAATAAATTATAAATAAATGTTGTGCTTTTTTATTGACATTTGTTTTTAAGTATGGTAAAATGAATCCGTGGGTATCCAACGCGGATACCGCCTCGCATGCGAGGAATACTGACAGAAAAGGATGTTGCATGATGAAAAAACAAGCTTTTGATTTTGCCGATACACAAAAGGTAGTGGTTAATTCCGCATCGGCATTAGAGGATGTATTCTACAGTGACACAGCGCTGTATTTTCATAAAAACGGTATGCTGTTTCGCCTGACCAACGAGGGTAGCTGCGGCTGGCGCCTGCAGGCGTCCGCAACCAATGACGGAAAATTCTGTGACGTCGGAGCCTCTCAATCCATGGCGATCTTCATGGATGAGGAGGTCAAGGGCGTCAAAGAGCCTATAATGATTACCTGCACGGAGGACGCCGTTCTGGTACGAGCAACCGACTCAACGGCGGCAAGACTCTCCTTGGGGGAGACATTCAATCTTTCGTTCCTCAATGCTGACGGAGCGGTTCTTTCCGAACTGACCGCCATCACGCTTGCGGACGGCAAGGTGCGCGTGGAAGGCAAGCTTGCCGAGGGCGAGGAGGTTTATGGCGGTGGTGAACGCTTTGACCGTATTCACAAGCGCGGCACAAGAGTGGAGCTTTACACCAGCGACGGCTGGAACAGAAGTGAAACAACCTACCTTGTCGTTCCGCTGTTTTTGACCACACGCGGTGCGGGTATTTTCTTCAACCAATTTGAGCCTGCCATTATTGACGTCGGTGCGGCGGTTGCCGATATCTGGTCCTACGATATGGAAAGCGATCGCCTGGATTGTTATTTCTATGCAACGGGCAAAGTCGAGGACGTTTATTTCGGTTACACCGAGCTCAGCGGTCATGCCATTGTGCCCACTCCTTGGATGCATGGCGTACAGATCTGCCGCAGTGGCCCCGACATGCGTAGCTTTGACATCGATTACAGCTACGATACTTTGGAGCAACTACCCGACTATGAAAAACTTTATTTCAAAAGAGGTGAGGAGTACGTCAAGCTGACCGATGCGACAGCCGAGGAACGCAAGGACGTCGTGGTCATTTACACGTTCAAGGATGACTCGTATAAGGTTGCACACCTCAAAAACGACGCCGGCAGATACTATCTGTGCGGATACCAGAATAACCCGATGGGTGATAGTGTCAAGACCATTATGAACAACTTCATCCGTGAGGGAATGAAGCCCGATGCCGCACTGATGGAAGGTATTGGCTGGGGTAGCTGCTACAATGACAACGAGGAGTCGATCAGGCGCCGTGAAAATTTAAAAAGATGTGTCAAGTGGCTGCACGAAAACGGTATGAAGGCAATGGTCTACGTGCGCGTGGGCGGTGACCTGCGTCCCGATGCCAAGGGCTATAAGGACGAATACAAGCTTCACGCCAACGTGGAGATCTTCCGTCCCGACGGAACGACCGAGTACAAGGAAAACACCACGCAGATCCCGTGGATGGTGGGAACGGTGGCGAACCCCGATGGCTCGGCGCGCGGTGCACACTATCTTGACATCACCAACGACGAAGCACTGGAATGGTACTTTGAGCAGATCTGGGGTGACTCCATCGAGTTTGGCATTGACGGTGTCAAGATCGATTTCTGCGAGGTCATGCCCGACGGCGATAAGAAATATGCCACCACCCGTACGCACTATTTGTGGAAGAATCCCGACCGCATTCAGCAAGGTGTGGAGCATCACGCATATGCCTCCTACTTTATTTCCAAATTCTGCAAGAGAATGCAGGAGCTGCAGGCAGAAAAGAAGATCGGTGACGGCTTTATGGTACTTTCGCGCGGCGGCGGTATCGGCTCTCAGCGCAGTCCCTACATGTGGGCGGGCGACCAGGTGCGTACCTTTGAAAAGCTGGACGACATGCTTTATTCCGTGGTTACGTCGGGGCTTTCGGGCGTTCCGTTTATGACCTACGACATGGGCGGTTACCACTATCAAGGTAAGTTTGGTTATTACAAAGAAGGGCAAAAGGAGTACGAGACCGAGGTCTTTACCCGCGCCTTTGAGTTTACCGCGTTTACCTCAAACATTCAAACGCATGGTGATATTCGACACATTTACGAAATGTCTGAGGATGCCAAGGAGCTTTACCGCATCTACACGGGTGTGCACAGTCAGCTCATTCCGTATATCTCCAAGTATGCAAAGATCGCAAGCGATACGGGTATGCCCGTGGTTCGCCATTTGGTATTGAAGTATCTGAATGATGCCAACGTATACGGCTTGCAGGATGAATTTATGCTGGGTGACGGCTTGTTGGTTGCTCCCATTATTACAGAGGCGACCAATGCCCGCGACGTTTATCTCCCTGCAGGCAATTGGACCAACCTTTTGACGGGTGAAAAGCTCTCGGGCGGCGTGACCGTTTCCGTCAATGCGAACATCGGTCAGATTCCCGTATTCCTCAACAACGATTCTCCCGACGCTGCAGAGTTGGCGCCCATCTTTGAGGGAGCGCTTTGGCAAAAGGCTAAAAATTGGAACTGATCTGAACTATCAAACAAAGCGCCCAAACGCTGTGGCGTTTGGGCGTTATCTTTTCCTTACAAAGGAGGTGTGTGCATGGAGCTTGTGCTGTTAACTGCGCTCGGTGTTGGCGGTGCTACCGTCATTGGAGCGTTGCTCGGCTTTTTGTTCAAAAAGCCATCTCACAAATTCAACGATATCATCCTTTCCTTTGCCGCGGGCGTAATGCTGGCGGCGGCGGTCATCGGCTTAATTGTGCCGTCCTTGGAATATGGTGGAAAATTTGCCGTTTTGATCACGGTTGCCGGCATATTTTGCGGTGCGGTGTGCCTCAATCTTATTGACCGCTTGGTTCCGCATCTGCACAAAATGGTGGGTATGGATCAGGAGTCGCACCCCGACAAGACCGCACAGCTGAATAAGGTCCTGCTGTTTGTCATTGCCATTGCCATTCACAATCTTCCCGAGGGAATTGCCGCAGGTGTCAGCTTTGGAAGCGAGAACGTCGCGCAGGCGCTTAGCGTTGCGGGCGGTATTGCACTTCAAAATATCCCCGAAGGAATGGTTATCATTGCCCCCATGCTTGCCTCCGGTATGAAGCACGGGCGCACCTTTGTGATTGCCATGATGACGGGTGTGATCGAGGTGATCGGAACTTTGATCGGCTATTTTGCAGTCAGCATCTCCACGGCGATCCTGCCATTTGCCCTGGCGTTTGCGGGCGGTACGATGCTTTACGTTATCAGTGACGAAATGATCCCCGAAACGCATGCCCACGGCAACGAGCGTGGTGCGACCTACGCTTTGCTGGTCGGCTTTTGCCTGATGCTGGCGTTTGATTTTTGGCTGGGGTAAAAGGTGTGAAATCCATACGAAAAAAGTGACCGATTCGGTTAGCGTTCTATCCTTGATGGGACGATACTAACCGAGTCGGTCTTTTTTGGGTTTGTATATCAAACGTCAATATCCTTCATATAGCGTTCACCATTTTCGGTGATGAACTGTTTTCGCGCGGGGAGGTTGTCGCCAAGCAACGTATCAAAAATGATCTCCGTAGCGGCGGCGTCGGCAGGAGATACCGAAATGAGGCGGCGCGTTTCGGGGTTCATGGTGGTCTGCCACATCATTTCCGGTTCGTTTTCGCCAAGTCCCTTGGAGCGTTGCAGGGTGTATTTTTTGTGCCCCAGCTTTTTCAGGATCTCCGCCTTTTCAAATTCGTCGTAGGCAAAGAACGTTTCGTCCTTTGTGGTGATCTCAAACAGAGGAGATTCTGCAATAAAGACCTTGTGCTCTGCCAAAAGGGTGGGGAGCAGGCGGTAGAACAGCGTGAGCAGTAGGGTGCGGATCTGGAAGCCGTCCTCGTCGGCATCGGTACAAATAATGATCTTGGACCAACGCAGGCTGTTCAGGTCAAACGCGCTCATATCGGTCTTTTTCTTGCTTTTGATCTCCACACCGCAGCCGATGACCTTTAACAGGTCGGTAATGATCTCACTCTTGAAGATCTTATCGTAATCGCTCTTCAGGCAGTTCAGCGTCTTTCCGCGTACGGGAATGATCGCCTGGTATTCTGCGTTGCGTCCCAGCTTACAAGAGGTCAATGCGGAGTCACCCTCCACGATATAAAGCTCTGCCACGTTGGGATCCTTGGAGCGGCAGTTGACAAACTTTTCTACGCGGTTTGCACCGTCAATCGAGCCCGAAAGCTTCTTTTTTACGTCTACGCGCGCTTTTTCCGCACTTTCGCGGCTGTGCTTGTTGATCAGTACCTGATTGGCAAATAGCTCTGCCGCCTTGGGATTCTCGATAAAGTAGACCTCCAGCTGCTGTCTCAAAAATTCATTGAGCGCATCGGCAATAAAGACGTTGTTGATTGCCTTTTTGGTCTGATTTTCATACGAGGTCAGGGTGGAGGAGCTGTTGATGACCAGTACCAGGCAATCGGAAATGTCGTTAAAGGTGATCTTGCTTTCGTTCTTCGTATAACGGTTATTTGCCTTAAGGTACTTGTCCAAGGCGTAGGTAAAGGCAAGCTTGACTGCCTTGTCGGGAGAGCCACCGTATTCCAGATAACTGGAGTTGTGGTAATATTCCAGCATGGTAACGGTATTGGAGATGCAGAAAGAAACGTCCGCCTTGAATTTATACTCGTCAAGGTCGGCACGGTCACGTCCCTGCGTTTCCAGATGCCAGGAGACGGGCGCGGTCAATGCCGCCTCACCAACCTGCTCGGTAAGATAATCGGCGATGCCGTTTTCATAAACGAATTTCTCTTCGGTAAAGGTCTCGTCCTCCTGCTCCAGGTGCAAAATAAAGGTAGTACCGGGATTAACTACCGCCTGACGGTGCAGGGTATCGCGGAAGAAATCGTGCGGAATGTTGATATCGGTAAAGACCTTGAGGTCGGGGCGCCAAAGCACTACGGTTCCCGTGCGCTTTTCCTTAGGGGCAAGCGGGCGCTCCTGCAATTCTCCGTTGACTTCACCGCGACGGAAGCGGATGCTGCGCTCGGTGGTGCCGTCAAAGGATTTGACGATCATATATTCCGAGGCGTACTGGGTTGCGCAGGCGCCAAGACCGTTCAAGCCCAGTGAATACTCGTACGCACCGCCGCCGCTGTTGTTTTCATATTTTCCGCCTGCATACAGTTCACAGTAGATCAGATCCCAGTTCCAGCGTCCCTCTGCTTCGTTCCAACCAAGGGGAACACCGCGACCGTGGTCGTCTACCTCAATGCTCTTATCCTGAAAAACGGTAATTTTAATTTCTTTACCGTGTCCTGCCTTTGCCTCGTCTACCGAGTTGGAGAGTATCTCAAAAAAGGAGTGCTCACACCCCTCCAAGCCGTCGGAGCCGAAAATAACGGACGGACGTTTTCTGACACGGTCGGCACCCTTGAGCGCCTTAATACTTTGGTCATTATATGTTTGTGCTTCGTTCTTTTTTGTCGCCATTGGCACACATCCTTTCCAAAAGCTGTAGGAATCATTCTTCTATTTTACATTATAACAGAAAAAAGTGATTTTGAAAAGGGGGAAAAGGTGTATTTTTTTGAAAAATCGCATTTTTCTCACTTTTTCTATTGCAAGTTTTGAAAAAATAGAATATAATTATAGGAGGAGGCTTGCACGCATTGCTGTGTGGGCGAGCCTCGATCTAAAAAGGCTAAGGGGGGGTGCGCACTTGAGTGATTTAAAAAGACT
Organism: Clostridia bacterium; assembly: GCA_017453305.1. GTDB lineage: Bacteria > Bacillota > Clostridia > Oscillospirales > CAG-272 > UMGS1865. The sequence continues at coordinate 13,893 of JAFTKJ010000023.1, read as the reverse complement.
GCGAGATCTAAAGGGAAAACGGATCGACGTGGTGGGAATCGGGGTTTCGAACCTGCCGCTGATCGATTTCCTTTTGGACTTTGGTGCCGACGTGTGCGCAAGAGACAAAAAGACGGAAGCCGAGCTTGGAGAGATCGCCGATGACCTTGTGGCAAAGGGCGTGCCTCTTGTGCTTGGCGACTCCTATCTTGAAAATATAGATGCGGACATGATCTTTCGTTCCCCCGGATTGCGCCCGGACCTGCCCGCGTTTGTTTCTGCGCAAGAGAGAGGAGCAGAGCTGACCTCCGAGATGGAGCTCTTTTTGGAGCTGACACCTGCTACCGTAATCGGCATTACGGGGAGTGACGGAAAAACGACGACCACCACACTCACCGGCTTGATTTTGACCGAGGCATGCAAGCGGAGCGGTGGCAGAGTATGGGTTGGCGGGAACATCGGCACCCCTCTTTTGGGAAAAATTTCGCAAATGACGGAACGGGATTTTGCCGTGGTGGAGCTCTCCAGCTTTCAATTGCAGACGGCAAAGCGATCCGCTCATATTGCCGCCGTGACCAACGTGACACCCAATCATCTCAATTGGCACGTTGATATGAAGGAATATGAGCGCGCCAAAGCAAATATTTTTGCCCATGCGCCCAATCGCCGTTTGGTGGTCAATGCCGAAAATGACGTCACGCTTGCATTCGGACGGAAAACGGCACAACCAAAGACCTACTTTTCTTCAAAAAAACACTTTCATGAGGAATTCTCTTTAGAAGCGGGCGATCATGCCGTGTACGAGCGCGACGGAGCGGTACTTCTTTGGGACGGTGCGTGTGAGTGCGCGATACTTAGTGTGGCGGATATTATTTTGCCCGGTAAACATAACTTGGAAAACTATATGACTGCCATTGCGCTGACCGAGGGCTACGCAACAGCAGAGGACGTTGTAAAGGTGGCTACCACCTTTACGGGAGTGGCGCACCGCCTGGAGCGCATTCGCGTGCACGAGGGTGTGACCTATTATAACAGCTCGATCGACTCCACACCTACCCGAACGACGGCGGCACTTTCGGCACTGACGGAAAGACCGATCGTCATTTGCGGCGGCTACGACAAAAACGTGCCCTTTGAGCCGCTTGCAGATGCGCTGTGCGCACGCGCCAAGGCGGTGGTGCTGACGGGGGCGACCGCAAGCAAGATCCGTGTGGCGTTGGAGCCAAAAAAAGAAGTGCAAAACGGAATGCTCCCCGTATACGAGTACCCCGATTTTACAGAAGCAGTGCTATTTGCAAAAAGCATTGCGCAAAAAGGGGATACGGTATTGCTTTCACCCGCATGCGCCAGCTTTGACGCATTTAAAAACTTTGAAGATCGCGGAAACACCTTCCGTCGTATTGTAGAACATTTTTAACAGAAAGGACGTATGATTATGAATCAGAATCAATTTCAATTTGAAAGCGGAAATTACACCTACGAGACGCCTCCCGTAAAAAATGCGGCGTACTATCGCAAGCGCGCACGTGAGGCGTTGAAAAACTACCTTGGCATTGCCATTGTAGTTGGACTTTTGTTCGGCCTTTTAGCAGGCAGCGGAGGTGGCGTGGGCGTGTCTTTCACTTTCTCTCCCTCCATTTTTGAGGGGGATTTCGAGACAAACCCGGATGTCGAACAAGATTCGATCGGCATCATCGGCGGTGCCGACTTGCCTACGTTTGAGATGGTGGCCGGCGTTTTGCTTGGTATCGTCGGAGCAATTCTCGTCATCGTTGTTTTGATTGGTATTGTTTACAATCTATTTGTTGCGTCTCCTATTCGCCTGGGATATGAAAAATTTAACCTGGAGCTGATCGATGGTAACCAAAGCGGCATCCGTGTGGGAACGCTGTTTTCTTACTTTAGGTTGGCGTATGGCAAGAGCATTGTGCTGAACCTGTTGTATTCACTTTTGATGACCGTTCCCGCGATTCCCACCATTATTGCAATGGTTTGCGGTTTCGTCGTCATGGCGTTATTTGGAGAGCAGCTTGTCCTTGGAGTGATGCTCTTCACTCTGATTGTATTTGTAGGCGTCGTTTTGACGATTGTACTGAGCGTGCTGTTTGGCTACCGCTACGCATTTGCCTTTACCATTCTGGCAGAGCATCCCGAGGTGACGCCCGTTGAGGCATTGCGTGCCTCCTCCAATATGATGCGTGGGAACAAGTGGAAACTGTTTTGCCTGGATATCAGCTTTATCGGTTGGGAGCTGCTGGCAGTATATTGCACCTGCGGCATCGGTATGATCTTCCTCATGCCCTATATTTATGCCGCACGTATGGCGTTCTATGATGATATCTCCAACCGCCAAAGCGCGAAGGAAGTAGAATTCCCCAGCTTGAACCCCGACGATTACACCGTATAACGGCGAATGACAAAAAAGAAAGAGAAACTCAAAAATGATATTTTCCGAAAAGATTCAACGCCTGGCACAAGAGGCAGAAGCGGCTCTTGTGTCACAGTTTAAGCATATTGAAGACGTCGCATTTCTGAATACGCAAAAGGTGATGGATGCCTTTCGAGTCCACCGTGTCAGCGACACCTGCTTTCAATCCACCAGCGGTTACGGCTACGATGACCGCGGACGTGAGGTGCTGGAAGAGGTTTGGGCGGACGTTATGGGGGCAGAGAGTGCCATTGTTCGTCAAAACATCATCAGCGGCACGCATGCGCTTTGTATCGGTCTGTTTGGCATTCTGCGTCCCGGAGACGTAATGTACTCTGTGGCAGGTAAGCCCTACGATACCTTGGAGGAGGTCATCGGTCTTTCGGGCACACCGGGGAACGGGTCGCTCAAGGATTTTGGAGTGGACTATGCCCAAACCGATCTTTTGGCAGACGGTTCTTTCAACTTTGACGAGATCAGGGACAAGCTTCTCTCTCTCGGCGCACGCGCCAAAATGGTATTTGTACAGCGCTCCAAGGGATATTTGAACCGTAAAACGCTGAGCGTGGACGAGATCGGTGCGCTTGTTAAGTTCGTCAAGGAGATCAGCCCCTCGACCTACGTGGTGGTAGACAACTGCTACGGTGAATTTGTAGAAACCAAGGAACCCTGTGCCGTTGGGGCGGATCTAATTATTGGATCACTGATCAAAAATCCGGGTGGCGGAATGGCAGAAACGGGTGGTTACCTTGCAGGTACGCGTCGTGCCGTAGAACTTGCAAGCTACCGTATGACCTCGGTCGGTATCGGAGCCGAGGCGGGGGCGACCTTGGGGCAGAACAAATCCATGTTCAAGGGCTTGTTCTTTGCGCCTCACACCACAGCGCAAGCTCTCAAAACCGCGCATCTGGCGGCTTATATGTTTGAAAAGCTTGGATATACCGTAGAGCCTCGTTGGAATGAGGAGCGTCACGATATCATTCAGTCGGTGATTATGGGCAGTGCCGAAGGGCTTTGTGCTTTCTGCCGCGGCATTCAGGCAGGCTCTCCCGTAGACGCCTTCGTTACCCCCGAGCCTTGGGCAATGCCCGGCTACGGTGACCAAGTCATTATGGCGGCAGGTACCTTCGTGCAGGGAAGCTCCATCGAGCTCTCCGCCGACGGTCCGTTACGTGAACCGTATACAGCCTTCTTCCAGGGTGGACTGACCTACGAGAGTGGTCGTATTGGTATCATGTCCGCCGTACAAAGCGTATTGGGTGAGTAAGATGTTTGACTGTGGGGAAACTTTTTGAAAAGAAAAAGTTTCCCCACGCCTATTCCAAATCATGAAAACTACGTATACGGAAAGGAGCCGTTATGCAATACCGTATCGTTCGAAGTGACCGCAAAACGGTTGCCTTGCAGATACACGAGGGCGAGGTGATCGTTCGCGCACCGCGTGCGATGCGCGAGTCGGAGATCGCCTCATTTGTCAAAAAGCACGAGGGGTGGGTGCAAAAAAAGCTTTCCGCGCAAGAAAAGAGTGGCGGCGAACCGCCTCTTTCCAACGAAGACGTGCGCACATTGGCAGATCGGGCGCTCGAGGTCATACCGCCCCGTGTCAAGCATTACGCCGCAGTGGTGGGCGTGCATTACAACCGTGTGACCATTCGCAATCAAAAAACCAAGTGGGGAAGCTGTAGCGGTAAGGGAAATCTCAATTTTAATTGTTTGCTGATGCTTGCTCCCATCGAGGTGTTGGATAGCGTCATCGTGCACGAGCTCTGTCACCTCAAGCATATGAACCACTCAAAAGCATTTTACGATGAGGTCCTGCGTGCCTATCCTGCGTATCACAAATGGAACCGCTGGCTCAAAGAGCATGGCGGCGCGCTCATTCGCAGAATGACGCAACGATAAAAAGCAAAGGAGATTTTTACCATGTTAGAACAAGGAATGAAAGCCCCGGATTTTACACTTTTAGATAAAGACGGAAACGCCGTTTCTCTGTCCGATTTTTTGGGCAAGCGAATCGTCTTGTATTTTTATCCCAAGGACAACACGCCCGGATGTACCCGTCAGGCGTGCGCTTTTGCGGGCGCGTATAAAGAATTTGAAGCGCGTGGCGTGGTTGTGATCGGCATCAGCCGCGATAGCGTGGCGTCGCATCAAAAATTTGCCGAGAAGTATGAACTGCCGTTCATTCTTCTCTCCGACCCCGATCGTCAAGCCATTGAATCCTACGGCGTATGGCAGGAGAAAAAGAACTACGGCAAGGTATCGATGGGCGTGGTGCGCTCTACCTATCTTATTGACGCCGAGGGCAATATCGAAGCGGTGATGCCAAAGGTCAAGCCCGACACCAACGCCGCGGAGATTTTGGAGATGCTTGGATGAGGAGGAAACTGCTTTTGCAAGCACTGCTAAAGTGTTTGTGTGGATTGTTGTTGATTTTTGGTCTGCTGTTTCTTCCTGCGGGTACACTTGATTATATGGGTGCATGGCTCTTTTTGGGGCTGCTGTTTGTGCCCGTGATCATTCTTGGCAGCATTCTCTTTTTTAAGGCTCCCGATCTGTTGCAAAAGCGCTTGAACGCCAAAGAAAAAGAAAACACCCAAAAGGGCGTAGTTGCGCTTTCGGGGTTGCTGTTTTTAGCAGGCTTTATTGTGGCAGGGCTTGATTACCGCTTTGCGTGGTCGCAGGTGCCTACGTGGCTTGTTATTGCGGCATCCGTCGTTTGGCTCGTGTCCTACGCGCTGTACGCAGAGGTCATGCGCGAGAACGCCTATCTTTCCCGCACTATTGAGGTGCAGGAAGGGCAAAAGGTGGTGGATACAGGGCTGTACGGCATTGTTCGTCACCCAATGTACGCAGTGACCGTATGGCTGTTTTTATCGGTGCCGCTGGTGCTGGGGTCCTTTTGGTCACTCCTCTGCTTTTTGCCTTATCCTTTTGTTATTGCGGCGCGGATCGTCAATGAGGAGCGCGTGCTTACAAACGGGCTTGAGGGATATGAAGGCTACAAAAAGAGAGTAAAGTATCGACTCATACCATTTATTTGGTAAAAAACACGGAATTGCAACCGCAATTCCGTGTTTTCTGTTTATAGAATTTGATTCTTTTCCGCCAGCTTTTTAATGGCTTCAAAGGAAGCGTCACTAATACTGTGCTCAATTTTGCAGGCATCCTCGGCGGCGGTCTCGGCATCCACGCCAAGGGAGGTCAAAACCTTGGTCAGGAGCGTGTGACGCTCATAGATCTTTTCGGCAATTTCGCGTCCCGTATCGGTCAGCGTGATGGAACCGTCCTTAGCAATCACAATGTATTCTCCCTGCTTGAGCAACCCCATTGCGCGGCTGACAGAGGGCTTGGAATACCCCATATGCTCACCTACGTCGATGGCGCGTACGTGACCCGAGGTGCGTGAGAGGACGAGAATCGTTTCCAAATACATTTCGCCCGATTCCTGTATCAACATTGCAATTTGCTCCTTTCGTGTCTTGTTTACGTCATTATCATAATACTACCACAAATTTGTGAAGAAATCAAGGGCTTTTTTCAAAAGTTTTGCGCAAGGTACCGTTTTTTTGATAAAAAGACTTGACTTGTCCCCCCACTTGCGATTATAATAAAGATATCACAGTCAAAACGGATCAAAAGGAGAATTTTGTAATGATCTACAAACAATTTCAGGACATGTCCCTCTCTGCTTTGGGACTTGGTTGTATGCGTCTGCCCACTATTGACGGAGATGGCAGCAAGATCGACGAGAAAAAGAGTGCCGAGATGGTGGAATACGCCATGAAAAATGGTATCAACTATTATGACACCGCATGGGGATATCACGGCGGAAATTCCGAGATCGTAATGGGAAAGATTCTCAAAAGCTATCCGCGCGAGAGCTTTTATCTGGCATCCAAATTTCCGGGCTACGAGCTTTCCAACCACGGAAAGGTAGAGGAGATCTTTGAGCGTCAGCTGCAAAAATGTCAGGTCGATTATTTTGATTTCTATTTGATCCACAGCGTTACCGAGGCAAACATCGGGCGCTACCTTGACCCCAAGTACGGCACGCTCGCGTACGTGCTGGAGCAAAAGAAGAACGGTCGCATCCGTCACCTCGGCTTTTCTTTCCACGGCAACGCCGACGTTATGCGCCGTTTTTTGGAGGTCTACGGCGACTACATGGAGTTTGGTCAATTGCAGCTCAATTGGCTGGATTGGAGCTTCCAGGATGCGAAAGGCATGGTAGAGATGCTTCGCGCACGCAACATTCCCGTGTGGGTAATGGAGCCCGTACGCGGCGGAAGCCTTGCCAAATTGGAGCCGGAGTACGAGGAGCGTCTTGCAGAGCTGCGCCCCGGCATCGGTGCACCCGAGTGGGCATTCCGCTTTTTGCAAACGGTTCCAGAGGTTGTGGTCACGCTTTCCGGAATGTCCAATTTTGAGCAGTTAGAGCAAAATATCAACACCTTCTCAACGGAACAACCCTTGAATGCGACCGAATGGAATACCCTGATGCAGATCGCCTCCGAAAAGAGCGGTAAAAAGACGTTGGCTTGCACGGCATGCCGCTATTGCGTGGATTATTGCCCCAAGGGGTTGAACATTCCGCACCTGATTTCTCTCTACAACGAAAAGCTTTACAGTGGTGGCACGATCGTTACCCGCCGTTGCGTAGATGCGTTGAGCGAGGATCAGCATCCCGATTCCTGCATTGGCTGCGGCGCGTGCGCACAGGTCTGCCCGCAGAGCATCGATATTCCGCAAATGATGAAGGATTTTTCCAAGGTTATGAAGTAAATAAAACGGACTTTTACAGAGCCGTCCCCACGTCAGTCTGTTTTTGAACGTGCGTTGGGGGCGGCTGCTCGATTTTTAATTGAGAGGAATGTCCCTCCATGCGGCGAAGCTCTGCAAGAATGCTTTCGGGGCGGTGTGCGTCAATGGGGGAATATCTTCCGCGCTCACCAATCTCCAATCGTGTTCCCACGTGGAAATATCCGAACAGTGCAGGCGGCAGATGCGTGACGAGATCATCCAAATTGCGGATTACGGTAAAGCGACACCATCGCTCCGTCAAGGCACGGGAGCGTAGTCCCCATATTACGCGCGGACATCCAAAGCCGTAGCCCTCCATGGATGTGCGCAGATCGGGACGGTGAAAATAGACATACTCGTGGCAAAGCACCGCCAACGCGGCGCCGTGAGAGTAGCCAACGGTCACGATCCGCCGAACGCTCGGGTCGAGGATCAAACGTGTGAGATATGGCTCCACGCTTTTCCAAACGCGCAAAAAACCGCGATGCGCAAACCAGACCGTGTGCCCCATGCGGCGATAGGGCGCGGCAGGAAAATCAAGATTGTTTTTCCAATCTTCCTTTCCATCTGAGCATTGCAAATAGACGTAGAGCGTGCTCCCATAGCGTTCGGTAGCAAAATCCCCATCGTTTTCGACGTGCGTGTACGCCACGTGCACGCATCGGTAAAATAATTCACTCATCAGCATAAAATCACCCCACTATATGGGAGTGTATGTGCCGCGCACGTCGTTGGTGCGCCATTGACAAGCCAACCAACTCAAAATGTCCAAAATGGATAGAAAAAAGGGGTTGACAAACGAAAAAAAGCATGTTATAATAGAGGCAACAAGAAAATATGGTATGGTGCGAACATGTAAAATACCTAACGTAAAACAGAGGCGTTTGACTTTGGCTATGCAAGTGGCCTTTTTCAAACGACGGTGATTTATGTCATATATTTTATTTGTTTGTGCCCGATAAATCAGCACATGGGGGCGTCACCATGGGCTTTTGTCGGGCTATACTTATATCTTCTTGCAAAATAAAGAAAATTTATTTAAAAGGAGAACAAACAATGGAAAAACTCAACTTACAAACACTTTTTATCGAGCATGAAGAGCAGAATCAAACGATCCAATCCAAAATCGGGTATCATTTTAGTAATATCCAATTACTGTGTCAGGCTTTTACGCGAAAATCGTATGCGGAAGAAAATCCTCGAGCTCAGCATAATGAAGTGCTCGAATTTTATGGCGATAAAGCGCTGGACTTTATTGTTATGAAAGCTATGAGCGGATTCTACGGTAAAATTGGTGACGATCATTGCTTCTTTTCAAATTTAGAGGAGGGCGAACTTACCACAGTAAAGGCAAAAATTGTTTGCAAGAGTATGCTGGCACAGAAAGTGAGAGAGCTGAATTTTCATCACTCCTTGATTCTTGGTTACGGAGATGCAAGTCAAAAAATTCATCTCCAAGAATCGGTGCAAGAAGATCTTTTTGAGGCAATTCTTGGTGCGGTTGCGATCGATTCCAATTGGAATACATCCGCACTCGAAAAAGTAGTGGAAAGAATGTTGGGATTGGATGCCTGCTTAAGAACGGATTTGCAAGACGAACCTGATTACGTGCAAGTGATTCAACAATGGAATCAAAAAAAATACGGTTTGCTTCCCGAGTATACTTTTCAAAATTGGGTTTCTAATTATAAACTGCTCGAAGAATTTCCGCAAGGGGGAAGTATGCAGTGTAATTTGCAGCTTGGCTCCGGTATGCTTTTTCAATCATTGGGAAAGAACCAAGTTGAAGCAAGACTGGCTACAGCAAAAAAAGCGTATCACTATCTCAAAAACAACAATTTGTTACTTTCTTTAACGGACGAGGTGGGTGAGCTGGTTCCTGAAAAAGCAATCAATCAGCTCCAAGAACTTTATCAAAAAGGATTTATCGGAGAACCGGGCTATGCTTTTGCAGAATTTTCTGATGCAGATGGAACCCCTGTGTGGGAATGTACCTGTAGTGTAAAGGGATTGGATCGAGCGTATTCTGCGACCCATACATCAAAACAAAGAGCAAAGAAACGTGCTGCGTACTTGATGGCGTGGCTCTATTTGGGCAACATGGGGGACGAACACCGTGATGAGGCTTAAAGAATTACGTATGTGCAAAGGTGTGACCCAGAAAGAAGTAGCTGAAGCCATTGGGTGTTCTGCAAATAACTATGCCAGATATGAGAGGGAAGAAAGAGAGCCGGATGTTTCAACTCTTAAATTGATTTCAGAATATTTTGGCGTAGGTATTGATTATATTGTTTGTAATGATCGTTTCTGTGGCTGTGTGAATTAAAAAGTATCACATTAGAAGGCAACCGCCGCGAAGTTTTTTTGCTTCGCGGCGGTTAATCTTTTTATTTGGTAAATTTGATTCAATCCGTTTTCTTTTTGCGGAAGAGGTGAATGATCTTATCCGAGAGGGACGCGAGGGCTTGGTTGATGCGCTCGGCGTTGCGGTAGCTGAGAATGAACGCGACCACTGCCAAAATGCCGATGACGGCAAGAACCACAAGTCCCCAGCCGTGCCACGGAATAAACTCACCCGACATCAAAAGGAGCGTCGCTCCCACGCTGGTGGTGCGCGTGATGATCTGCATCACAAAAAATCCACCCCACCCAAGAGGAAGGATCCCTGCCACCGAGCAGAGAATATCGTCGGGGAAAAAGGGAAGCAGGAACATGAAAAACAGCAGGACGTTTTCTCTCCCGTGCAGCTTTTTCAGCCATTCGTCTACCTTGTCTGAGCCTCCGGCAATCCAATTGACAAACGGGCGGCCGAGCCATCTGCCCAGCCCAAACGCGAACATCGCGCCCGCCAGCATACCGATGTAGGAGTATAAAAAGGATGCACCCATTCCAAACAGGTAGTTTCCTGCCAGGATGGTGACCGCGCCGGGAATGGGAACAAAGGTCACCTGCAAAAAGCTGATGAGTACAAACAGTACGGGTGCCCATGCACCACCTGCGGCAATGATCTCTTGCAGCTCCTCCTGCGTCATGCTCGTCCACCCAAGCAGATACATCACAAGATACACAGCGCCCACCAAGGCACCAATACCAAGTGCCGACAGGATCAGCTTTTTTAAAGTTTGTTTGTTTTCAGCAGTCATATTACAGTTCCTCCGCCAAAGCTAGCAGATCGTCAAAATTGCCGTTTGGATAAACAGAAATATCCACGCTGTCTTTGTTGATCAAGCAATCCGTCAGCAGGAATACCTGCATGCCAAGCTCCCGTGCTACCATGTCGTCGGAAACGTCATTTCCAACCATCAGGCATTCCTCGGGGCAGACGCCAAGCGCATTTAGAATGTCCTTGTAATAGGCAGGGTTCGGCTTGCAAAAGCGGGAGTTTTCGTACGTGGTGTAAAGCGCAAAGTCCGCCGTGGAAAGCCCTGCCCAACGCATGCGGCTTTCGGTTGCCATGGAAGGGAAGACGGGGTTTGTGGCAAGTGCCAAACGCAATCCCTTTTCCTTTAAACGGTCAATCAGCGCTCTTGCCTTTGGGGTATGTCCGCAAACGGCTTGCACCTTGTCAAAATCCTCGCGATAAAATGCGTCAAACAAAGGCAGATCATTTCTTGCACGCTCACCGAACACGCCCACAAAGCTATCCCAAAAGCGCTCCTCGTTGGTCTTTTTGCCGTCATTCTTAATCATTTCCATTGTGCCGCCCCAAATGGCACCAATCAGCTTTTGCGGATCGTACCCGTGGGGAGCAAGCCTTTTGGCAATGCCGCCAAAATAAGCCTTGACGAACACGTCCTGGTCCATTGGCAGCAGTGTTCCGTCCAAATCGAATAAAACCGTTGTAATTTTCATAACAACCTCACAATTTTACAGTCTGCTTTTTATTATAACACCCCCCCGCGTCTGTTGTCAAGAACGCGGGGGTGCAAAACAAAAATATTCACAGAATTCATTCGGGCAGTTCTGTACCAGTATCCGGAACGTCATCCGGCGTAGTGCGCAGAAAATACAGCATAAACGGAATGCTGATCAAGCCCGTGAGCATATCGGCAACGGGCTGTGCCAGCTGAATACCCGTCAAGCCGCAAAAGTGATGCAGGATCAGTAGTACGGGAATAAAGATCGCTCCCGAGCGCAACAGTGAGAGCAGAGATGCGATCCCTGCGCGCCGAATGCTTTGATAGAGCATGTTTACGGGGACGGAAAGAGAAAGGAACAGGATGCCGATTGTGGCGTAGCGCAGGGCGGGAACACCGATGACACGCACCTCTGGATGCTCCTGGAAGAGGTAAACGATTGGTTCGGCAAACGCAAATCCACCTGCGGCAAGGACTGCGAGCAGGCAAAAGCCAAATGTGGTGGTAAAGATCAAGCCTTTTTTGACGCGAGTGTATTTTTTTGCCTGATAATTAAAGGATGCCACGGGCTGAAAGCCTTGCCCGATGCCAAGTCCCACAAACATGACCAGGGAGGAAAAGCGGTTGACCACGCTCATGGCAGCAATTGCGGCGTCACCAAAGGGCTTGGTCAAGTTGTTGAGGATGCCGCCCGAAATGGAGTTGAGACCTTGACGGATCAGAGAGGGGAATCCGACCTTTGCAATGGCGAGATATTCCCGTACGTCGCGGCTGACGGCGCGGAGCGAGATGTTACTTTGCGCCATGCGGAAATAAAGAAACAAAAGAATGGTAAAGCTGATGATCTGCGACACAGCGGTTGCCAAGCCCGCACCAAATACGCCCATGTGGAAAATGCGGATGAGAAGAAAATCACCAAAAATGTTCAGGATGCCTCCGGTGGTCAGACCGATCATAGAGTAAAACGCCTTGCCCTCATAGCGCAGGTTGTTGTTGAGCACCAAAGAGCCGATCATAAACGGGCAAGCGATCAGCACCCACATGCCATAGTCGCGCGCAAAGGGAAGAATGGTTTGCGTGCTACCCAAAAGGAGAAGCAGAGGATCAAGAAAGATCAGTCCAAACGTAGAGAGGATCAATCCCATAAAAATGCCAATGAAAAACGCCGAAGAGACGTAGCGTGTTGCACTTTTGGTGTCCCGATCCGCCAAGGATTTTGCAACGAACGTGCCCGAGCCATGCCCCCACATGAAGGCGATTGCCTGAATAATGGATTGCAGGGTAAATAAAATACCCGTTGCCGCTTGTGGACTTTCCCCCAGGCCTCCCACAAAGTAGGTGTCGGCAAGGTTGTAAATGCCCGTGATGAGCATGGATATTGTGGTGGGAATGCCAAGACCGATGATCAGGCGTGGAATTGGTGTTTCGGTCATTTTTTTATAGTGAAGATCTGCAGCCGTCATACGTATGCCTCCAAAAAATCCAATTATTGACATTGTATCATATTTTCGTTTCTATTTCTACAAGGAAATGTAAATAATGCGTGATTTTTATCCTATGTGTAATGGAATTGTGTACGAAAAATAAAAAAATAAAAAATGTGAAAGAAACTCTTGACAAAGCAGGGGTATTCGTTGTATAATATGATAAAGAATTGTCTCGTGAAAGGAGTATCGTAATGGGTTCTTTGTTTCTTAAAGTTCTTGCTGCGGGTGACATTGCAACAGTCCTCGCACGCGCAAATGCCAAAATTGCCGCCTTTGCGGAAAGCATTTCCGTTCCTGCATTCATATTTTATGTTTTAGGCGCGGTGCTTGCGGTTGGCGCAGGCTTGCTTGGCTATAAGCTGATCAAATTGTTGGTTTCTCTTTCCTTTACCGTTGTGGGATATGCACTTGGGGAGGAGTTGTATTTGCTGGTTGCCGGTTATTTCAAGCTGGAGTCGTTTGATTGGTTGGCATACGTTGCAGGTGCAGTGGTAGCAATTTTGTTCTTCTTCCTCGCATTTAAGAAGTTCTCCTATGCCTTCTGCGCTGTTATGGGCGTGGTTGGTTTTATGCTTGGCTTCTTCTACGTACACGATGTATCCTTGGCACTTGGGTGTGGCATCGTGCTTGCACTTGTGTGCATGTTTATGATTCGCCCTGCATTCATTCTGCTCACCTCCGGCGGTGGTGCGTTTGTTGCTGTCAGCATGGTATCCGCACTTTTGCCTGACGTTTCGTATCTAAAGTTGAACGAGGGCTACATCGGCTTGTTGGTAGCGCTGGGCTTGACGGTTTTGTTTGTATTGGTTCAGGTTTTGACCACGCATGGCGACGCAAAGAAGGAGAACGCAAAGACTGCGGCAGCTCCTGCACCTAAGCGCAGAGTCAAGAGAAGAATTATCGAGGCTTGATCTTTAAAAGAATAAAAAAAGAATTCGATTCGGTTAGAATCGAATTCTTTTTTATTTTTTGAACTTTTTTCAAAAAAGGTATTGCAATTTGCAAAAAACTGTGATATAATATTGAACGTTGCAGAAAAACTGCACATAGGGGTATAGCTCAGCTGGTAGAGTACCGGTCTCCAAAACCGTGGGTCGCGGGTTCGAATCCTCCTGCCCCTGCCAAGAAAAAAGCCATTCGCGTAAGCGAATGGCTTTTTTCAGTGAAATAAATCCCTTGCGGGATTTGTGAAATGCACTTCGTGCGTGAAATACGCTTCGCGTGTGAAATGCGCTGCGGCGCGTGAGGGGATTTATTTCATTTCACATCGACCGAAGGGAGATATTTCACAATTCACGAAGTGAATTATTTCACATTCGGCGCAGGCGAATATTTCACT
>JAFTKJ010000052.1 GCA_017453305.1 Clostridia bacterium | reverse complement strand
AGGAACGCACCGAAAAAATGCTTCCCCTTAGTTTGTTGTCACACAAATGCTCTCCCAACGAAGGTATGAGGAAAAGGAGAAAACACTTTTTACCAAAAGTATTTTCCCTTCGTTGGTTAGAACATATGCAATTTGTGTGACGAGTATATTTTACCACATCTCTGTCGGTTTGTCAATAACGCTTGAGAATTTGACAAAAATATTATTATTATTGCTTTGGTGTCTTTAATTAAGTCAGTAGTTGTCAAGAAAAGCAGACGGACTTTCGGGGTACGCAAACCAAAGGCTCCCTCCGGGAGGGAGCTCCCGACGAAGTCGGGTGAGGGAGAGCGCGTTACAATAAAATCGGTGCAAAGCTAAAGTCACGCGGGCTCCTTCCGTCACGCTTCGCGTGCCACCTTCCTCCCGGAGGAAGGCTATGTTGCCGCCTGGCAGTATACCTAAAAGGTGTAACACACTATACCTTGCAGAGCAAGACGTGTGAAAAGGAGTACGAACAAAATTGCTCGTACTCCTTTTGTGTTTCGGTAGGTAAAACCTGCTTTATGGAAGGCACCCCTAGCGTAGGAAGCTTTTTTGTTTGGAAATAAATAGCAAGTCTCTTACTTGAATTGGGAGTGATACAAAGCGTGATAAAATCCACCTTGCCTGATCAGCTCCTCGTGATTGCCCTGCTCTATGATCGTGCCGTCCTTGACAACAAGGATCAGATCCGCATTTTGAATGGTAGACAAACGGTGTGCAATAATAAAGCAGGTCTTGTTTTCCATCAGCTCATTCATCGCGCTCTGGATCTGTATTTCGGTACGCGAATCTACGTTGGAGGTCGCCTCATCAAGGATCAGAATCGGCGCCTTGGAGAGAAACGCACGTGCAATGGTAATCAGCTGCTTTTGTCCCTTGGAGATGTTGACACCGTCGTCGGAAAGCACCGTTTGGTAGCCGTCCGGCAAACCTTCGATATACGAGGCAATTCTGGCGGATCTCGCCGCTGCATATACCTCCTCGGGGGTTGCATCCTCCCTGCCGTACACGATATTATCGTATATTGTGCCACAAAACAGCCATGTATCCTGAAGCACCATAGTAAAGGCAAGACGCAGATCCTTGCGCTTGATATCGATGGACGGAATGCCATCCATCAATATCTCACCGCTTTGCTGATCATAAAAACGCATCAGCAAATTGATGATCGTCGTTTTTCCGGCACCCGTAGGCCCTACAATTGCAACCGTTTGCCCTTTTTTTGCCTCCACCGATACGTTTTTCAAAATGATCTTATCCTCGGTATAGCCAAACGTTACGTCCTTCAAACAAACGTCACCGTGTACGTCGGTAAAGTCACGTGCATCGGGAGCATCCTCTTTTTCGGGCTGTTCGTCAAGAATGGCAAACACGCGCTCCGCTGCCGAAAACGCGGATTGGAACTCATGCAAAATATTGGAAAACTCGTTGATCGGTCCTGCAAATTTTCTGGAGTACTGCACGAATTGCGCAACGCCTCCAAGGGTGATAAAGAAGATGGAGGTGGCAAGCACTGTACCGTTTTGTGAATACATGTACAAAATTCCGCCCATCATTGCAACCAGTGCAAGGGAAACATTGTTGATCAGATTGATCGTAGGAAAAAGCAATGCACCGTGATATTCCGCACGGTAAAAGGCGTTCATCGCTTCGTCATTGATTTTGTTGAAGCGAGCGGAGATCATCTGCTGTCTTCCGTAAGCCGAGATCGTGCGCGAGCCGGTCAGCATCTCTTCCGCAAAACCGTTCAATTCTCCGTACTTGATTGACCTTTGCTTAAACAAGGGACGCACCACCTTGGAGCGATAGCGCGTAAACAGAATAGATACCGGAACGGTGAGAACAAAGATCAGGATCATGGGCTTTGAAATTTGCCACATAAAGATCAATGAGCCGACAACGGTATAAAGGCTGGTCATAACCTGGATCAGGTCGTGCGAGAGCGTGCTGTTAATGACGTCAATATCGTAGGAAAGATGGCTGATGGTATCTCCCGTTGCATGCGTATCGAAGTAATTAACGGGAAGCGTGGTCAGCTTTTCAAATACCTGCTTGCGCATTTTATAAATGATCCTTTGACTCAAATGGATCATCACAACCGAAAGGACATATGCCAACACCGCAGAGATGACGTAGCAAGCAAGCATGTAGCCTACGTTTTCCCAAACGGTGGGAAAATCAACACCCTTTTCCAATTCGATCGCATCGATTGCCGCTCCGGAATATTTCGGTCCCAAAAGCGAGAGCTGATTGGACCCCAGGGTCAAGATCAGCGCAACGGTAAACAGCGGCCATTGCTGCAGCACGTATTTGCTAAGACGCAGGAAGATTCCTTTTTTTGATTTTTTTACACCGGTTTTCATTGTTTTATCACTCAAGGAAAGCACCTCCCATCTGCGAATCGCTGATCTCCTTATATTCGCTACAATTCCGCATCAGATCCTCATGCTTACCGCATCCAATGATCTCACCATCCTCAATGACAAGTATGAGATCACAATTTTTGACCGAGCTGACTCTTTGTGCTACGGTGATTACGGTAGATTCGGGCAACGCCTCGGAAAGCGCACGACGAAGATTTGCATCGGTCTTATAATCCAGCGCCGAGGAGGAATCGTCCAATATCAAAATCTCGGGGCGACCTGCAATAGCACGGGAAATCAGCACACGCTGGCGCTGACCGCCCGACAAATTGGTGCCTCCTGCGGAGACGTCATGCTCAAACCCCTCCGAAAAAGAGGTGATAAAATCATGCGCTTGGGCGACTTGGGTTGCCCAAATAATGTCCTCTTTTGAAATATCTCGCTCAAATCGAATGTTTTCCGCAATCGTGTCAGCATAAAGAAAATCATTCTGCAGCACCACACCAAACATCGCGCTCAACTCTTGCGGAGTAAAGGCGCGCACATCCCTGCCGCCAATTCGGATTCTCCCTTCATCGGCGTCGTAAAAACGCATCAAAAGTCGAAGAATGGTGGATTTTCCGCTTCCCGTTGCACCGATGATACCAAGCGTCTCTCCCCTCTTTAAGGAAAACGAAATATTCTTCAAGTTATTCTTTTTGCCAAGATAGGAAAAGGAAACGTTCTCAAAGCTTACGTGTAAGTTGGGATCCCCCAGTCCGTCGTCCTCACGCATCTCCAGTTCACTCACGCTTTCCATAACCAGCGAGATACGGGAGGCAGAAGCCGAGCATTTGGTATACATGACGAACATACGAGAGAGCGACATCATCGCCATGGAGATCAACGTGAAATACTGCATAAACGCGATAACGGTAGTTGCAGACGAAGTTCCATTTGCAACAAAATAGGCGCTGACCGCAATGACCGCAACAATGCCGCCGTTCATCAACAGCGTCATAATGGGATTGACCACACCCATGATGACCCCGGCGCGCGTCTCGTTGCGTCTGAGCGTCAGATTTGCCTGATCGTATCTCGCGTTTTCATAGTCCACTTTGGAAAGTGCCTTGATCACGCGAATGCCCTGCGCATCCTCGCGGACCACGCGCACCATACCGTCCACCGATTGCTGAACCTTGGAATACAACGGCACACCTTTTCGGGAGATGCTGTATACAACCGCAAAGATCAATGGCAACGTCGCAATCATCACCAGCGCAAGCTTGCTGTCCATCATCATCGTAATAAAGGTTCCGCCAAGCAAAAGAATCGGCGCACGAATGCCCATTCGTTGCATCATTCCAATAAAGTTTTGCACGTTGTAGGTATCAGAGGTAATGCGTGCCTCAAGAGACGGAATGGTAAACTTGTCCGTGTTTCTTGCAGAGAGGTGCAAGGTTTTTGAAAACAGATCCCTTCGCATGTGCGTTGAGAACGTCATCGTCGTTTTTGCCGCCATACGGTTGGCAATGATATTGCCAAGACAAGCAACTAAAGCACACAGCACCATAATGGCACCAAAAAACAAAATTTTTGTTACGTCGTTTGAATTGATCACGTTTTCAAGAATATAGGAGAGCAAAAACGGGATCATCAGCTCTGCCAGAGTGCCTATGATCTTGATGCACGTCCCCAACGCGATCCGTGCGCGCAACGGCTTTAAGTATGTAAAAACCCACTTCATTTTTCTTCCTCTTGCCTTTCCACGATTTCCCTGGCGCGCATTTCCATACGCTCAAGAACGGAGTGAAAAATCGTCAGCTCCTGCTCGGGGATCCCCTCGGAGAGAAGCTCACGCCACTCTGTTGACACTTGCTTGACTTCGGGCAAAACGGCAAGCATTTTTTCGGTAGGATAAACCGCAAATTGCCGTTTGTCGTTTGGCAAGGAATTTCTTTGGATGTAGCCCTTTTCTTCAAGCTGATTTAAGTTTCGTGCAACGGTACTCTTGTTGATGCAAAGCTCGCGCGCCAGCTCCTCTTGAGAGCGCCCGGGCACACGGCAGATTGCAAAAACGAACGCGTAATGCCCCGGCTGCAGATCCGCGGCAGAGATTTTACCGTGCCGATAGACAGCTTGAGAACGGCTGATATTATTCAGCATTTTCATGAACGTTGACATGATATCCTCCCACTTCAAAATAGTTGCAGTTGCAACAGTTTCTCTTGCAACTATTATAGCATGCCAATTCTGCCTTGTCAAGAGAAAAGAAGAATTTTGTCGAAAAAGAGCGTTTTTTTAATCAAAGTGATATCAAGCAAAAAAGTTGCCTCTTTTGCACTTGAAAAGCCCCAACAAACCAATTCACGTAACAAAAAGCAGATAGGCTTATGCCTATCTGCTTAGGATGAAAGAATCGGGACAGTTGAACATCGTTCGCTTCGCTCACTACTCCCACTTGCAAGCAAGTGGGACCGTACTGCCGCTTTGCGGCGGTACATTTCGCGAGCCGGTTTCACGTAGCAAAAAAAGCAGATAGGCTTATGCCTATCTGCTTAGTATGAAAGAATCGGGACAGTTGAACATCGTTCGCTTCGCTCACTACTCCCACTTGCAAGCAAGTGGGACCGTACTGCCGCTTTGCGGCGGTACATTTCGCGAGCCAATTCACGTAGCAAAAAAGCAGATAGGCATAAGCCTATCTGCTTTTTTGGTGCGGGAAACGGGACTTGAACCCGTACGGTGTGAACCACACGCCCCTCAAACGTGCGCGTCTGCCAGTTCCGCCACTCCCGCATGTGCGTTTCGTACGCAACATACTATATTATACACTATTTTTTCAAAATGTCAAGCCCTTTTTCAAAAAAAAACAAAAAAAATCAGAAAATATTTTTCAAAAACCTATTGACAAATCAAAGCACATCGTGTATAATATAGAGGTCGCTTGAAGATGCGACAAATAAAATACGCGGGTATGGCGGAATTGGCAGACGCGCTAGATTCAGGTTCTAGTGGGGGCAACTTCGTGGAGGTTCAAGTCCTCTTACCCGCACCAAAAAAAGAAAAGACTAAACCGTGAGGTTTAGTCTTTTCTTTTTCGTGTAGGTAATTGGCTCGCGAAGCTCAACTCGCCGCAGGCGTAGTGGAGGCGCGTTTGCTTGCAAAGCGCGATCGAGCGTAGCGAGATTTGTTCAACCGCCCTTTTTACCAACATCACCCAAAGGTAGTGCACAAATCCAAACCACTGTTTTCCCCCACTCAACCCCCATTTTTGGCTTCAAAATGGCTGAAAAAAGGTTTTTCGCT
Source organism: Clostridia bacterium (assembly GCA_017453305.1). GTDB lineage: Bacteria > Bacillota > Clostridia > Oscillospirales > CAG-272 > UMGS1865. The sequence continues at coordinate 13,872 of JAFTKJ010000052.1, read as the reverse complement.
CCACTTTCAAAAAGCCTCTTGACAAGCTTTTTTCATATGTTATACTGACCTTACAATTCTGCTTTTGGAGGTATTTTGATGAAGAAGCTTGTTGCCGTTTTGATGTGTTTGATTGTGATTTTATCGTTCTCATCTTGTCTAAATTTCCATACCCCGATTGACCCCGAGAGTGAAACTCCAATCCTTGCGGAAAGATCAATACGGGGGATATTTGGATTCATTTTTCAGACTGCTTTTGGATTAAGCCCTCATCAAAAACAGGATTTGCTTGGGCGGCACGGTAAAGCATCTTGCAACCTGATCAGTCACACGATCCTTCCAAAATGCGCACAGCTCCAATTCGTAGGGGGCATCCGTCAGATTGGATAAGACCAGATAGGTTTCCTCATTGACGAACATGGAAGCATATACGTTTGGCAAGAGCTCAGAAAGAATCTCGTCAGAGGCGCGCAATTCGATGTACGCGACGCTGTTTTGGGTGACCATGGGACGGTAGAGCGCAAGATAGCGGCACCATCTGGGATATTCGGTCACGTCATCGGGAATAGAAGACCAAAGACTGTAAACGTGTGGGCCGTCGGGGTGTGCCGCGACATAATCGTGCACGCGCTTCATAAAGCGGTACTCACCGCTCCGCTCGTCGTGCGGAACGTCCGCCTCAATGCCAAGTCCACGCATGGGACGACCGCTCTTCAACAGCGGAAATTGCATAAACGGAATGACCTTAGCATAGTAAAGATCGGGATATCTCATATCGGAAAAATCGGCATGCTGACACGGAACAATATAAGGCTCATAGCCTTTTCCAATACCATAGCTATCCTCGTCCCCGACACATTCCCCGATCCAGAGATAGTCGTAGACTTTATCCTTGCAAGGAGCTGTGTTGTTGCGATCTGCATGGAGCTTATACACACCGCCGCGGCGCTTGACCTCAGAGTAGACCATACTCAAAAGATCCTCCAATTCGGGATCATATGGCATATCATCCACCGAGATTTTGCTGACGTCAAGTCCCTTTGCGCGTGCGCGATCACGGGACATCCACGCGCCGTCGTAGCCCCAATCGTTGTAGATACCGTCAAAGCCGTACCGATCAAGCACGGCAAAGGTGCGCGGCAGAAGATACTCCCGCCACGAGGGGCTCCCCGCCCAGCATTTGCGGTAGCAAAAATAATCGTCGGCAAGGTTGTATTTGGTTCTCGAAAAGTCCTCCCGAAAATCCGGATCGGTGACTTGAAAATAACCAGTGGAAATGTACGGAATGATCTTGATGCCAACGGTGTGGCAAAGATCGACAAACGCCTGCAAGCCCTTGGGATCGTGCGAGGAGAATTTATCCGCTCCAAAATGACGGATGGGATCGTTCCATTCCTCGTGGATTTGTAAAAGCTCCACGCCGTTTTTTGCAAGATCGCGGAGTAAAAGTTCGTCGTACTCGGTGGGGGCAATCGAAAAGCGCGCGGGGTAATCCCCCAAATTGTAGGTCACCTGCCCCGGCATATAATCACGGATCCTGTGTCTGCGAAAAAAGGATCTGTTCCCTGCCTCAGCACGGTTGATATTTTCAATTCGTTTGCGATGCTCCTCAAAGTTCAGTTGCTTCATTTCGTACCTCCTTTTTCGTTCGCACGTGGAATCGAATTACAATTTCATCAAATAATCGTAGCATGCTTTGATATAGGCAAGCTTGGCGCCTCTTAATTCAAGCGGAACCTTTCTCTCTCCGGGAATTTCCAAATTGAACAATCCGCTGTAATTCACCTGATGCAGCGCTTTTACAACATCGCAAAAGTCAACTTGTCCACACGTAAACGGCATCAGGTGCTGATCGCTCTTCCCCTCGTTATCGGCAATGTGAATTGCCTTTAAACGGCTGCCCGCCTTTAAAATAAATTCACGCTGATTTTTATCGGTCAAATTCAAGTGCCCCGTATCCAAGCAAATCCCAAGCCGATCACTTCCCACGCGGTCAATGATGTACAAAAGATCATCCGCATTTCTGTCCACAAGCTCCTCATCCTCCGAAAAATGCGGACGGAGATTTTCAAGGCAAACGGTAATTTCCTTATCCTTGATATACTCGGCAAGCGCCTTCAGCTTTTCGATGTTTTTCTCCACCCTTTCCTGCCTTGTAAGAGAGGTTTGAAGCATATTGTCACAATGCAGAACCATATTTTTGATACCGATCATCTCATAAAAATCGATCCACCGATAAAGCGTTTGCAACGCAGATTCATCCGAGCAGATTTTGATGCTTAAATACAAGTGACCTTGAGAAAGCTCAAAATTCTTCTCCTTTAAAAAGGCAGAAAAAGCCTTTGCCGTTGCCGATATATCATCATTTCGATCCAACAGCTCCCTGCCGTGCTCGTCGGACAGCTCTGAGCAATAAATACCGTTTTCAATAAATTTTTCAATTGCATCTTCAATCGTTAAATCCACGTAATAGCTGGACCATACACTAAGCCTCATAAGCGCACTCCTTATTGAAATATTTGCTATATTATACCACAAAAAGATTTGAATTACAATATGGATCTAAAAAATCGAGTTATCAATCTTCATGATTCATCAGTGCCTTGCAAAGCAAGTATAGCAACTTCATGATTCATTCAAAATCCGCTTGTGGTAAATGAATAATGAATAATGAATGATGAACAATGAATAATACAAACGAAAATCCGCCTTCTTTCGAAAGCGGATTTTGTTTGGGGTGAGATATGGGGCTCAGGAACCCAAACGCGCGCTGTTGTTTCCCTTTTGTTCTCGTGCACTCATGCGCGCGTTCCGGCAAAAAACACCTGTATTTTTTGCATGGCTTCAAACATTACGTGCTCACAGTAAAAACAAAAACTCCCCCGCTGTTGCGGAGAAGCTTCTGTTTTTATGGGGTGAGATATGGGGCTCGAACCCACGACCTTCAGGGCCACAACCTGACGCGCTAGCCAACTGCGCCAATCCCACCATATTAAAATGTGGCGTGCCTTGAGGGATTCGAACCCCCGACCTACTGCTTAGAAGGCAGTTGCTCTATCCAACTGAGCTAAAGGCACATCTCAAGGATGTCTCCGATTGGAAACATCCTTAAATGGAGCGAGTGATGGGAATCGAACCCACGCGGCCAGCTTGGAAGGCTGGAATTCTACCATTGAACTACACTCGCATTGATGTGCGCTCACACAAGTACCTTGATATTATATCACAACTCATAATTTTTGTCAATACCTTTTTTCAAAAAAATATTTTTTTTTGAAATCTGTATTCTGTTTACCACACGTTCACAAAAATGCTCTATAATGTAGGTATCCAACAACCGAAAGGAGAAACGTTTTGAACATCTTAAAGAAAATTCTAAAAATCGCATGCATCGTTCTGGCATCCCTCATCGCGCTCCTCCTCCTTGCTTGGGGTGGACTCCACATTGCCAAGCTTTTCCTCTACCCTGACTATTACGCAAACGGCGAGGCGATTTCAAAGATCCCTTCCCTCGGTGACGGATTTGTTCCGCAGGGCCTGGACTATGATCCCGCAACCGACACCTTTATTCACTCCGGCTACAACGGAAAAAACGCCGAGCTCTACCTTGTTACGGGCAAGACCACAAAAGCAGTGGTGCTTCTGACCGAGGACGGCAAGCAGGCCACAGGACATGCGGGTGGCGTAACCCTTGCAGGTGACTACCTCTACGTTTCGGACAACGAAAAAGAAGGCGACGGAAAGGTCGGATTTTTGCGTATCTATCGCGCAAGTGATGTCCTGAATGCCGCCGACGGTGACTCCGTTACGGCAATCGGTCGTTTTGAGGTGGATACCTCCGCTTCCTTCTGCTTCTCGGACGATCAATACGTTTACGTCGGCGAGTTTTACCGCGCTGTCAATTACGAAACACAGCAATCCCACTACTTTACCACGCCCTCCGGAGACGAGAACAAGGCGATCCTCTCCGCTTACCCCTTAGAGAGTGACGGCTCCATCTCCCCCGATGCGCATCCTGCGTTTTCGATCTCCATCACCTCGCAGGTGCAAGGATTTGCCGTAAGCGAGGACGGAAAGGTGATGCTTTCCCGTTCCTGGGGCATCAATCCCTCCTACCTTGAGATCCACAGTGGCTGGGTAGACAGCGGCACAACCATCAACACCACGGGCGTTGATGTTCCTCTTTATTATCTCGATTCCACCACGCGTGAGCAAAACGTAACCCTCCCCGCTTTTAGTGAGGGATTGACAATGGTGGACGGCAAGGTTGCCATCAGCTTTGAATCCGCTTGTAACAAGTATATCATCGGCAAGCTCTTCTTTGCAAACAAGGTCATTGCATACCCCGTCGATTGATTTTAATCCACAGGAACAAGAGAGGCAAATGCGAAATCGCATTTGCCTCTCTTGTTGTTTACAAGCGGTTACCACCCTCGCGAGTCGTTGTCAAATCCTCTTGCGTTTCCAAAACCGCCGCTATTGCCTCCGTTGTTGGAGTCGTTGCCGTTTTGGTTGTTGTTGTCATAATTCTTGCGATTCTTCACCGCACGTACGATCATATAGATTGCCACGCAGGCAAGCACGATCAGAACCACGAGGATAAAAATATCCTCCATCGGCAAATTCTTGCCAAAGACGTCCTCCATATCCTCTACCACGATCACAACGGGAATATCTGTCGTTGCGGTAAAGGCGGTCAGTGCATCGTTTACGGTCGCCTCGGTTAAACGCAGCTCCGTATAGTTGACCAGATGCGACTCCGGCGAATCTGCATGGCTGTACTCACGGTCAAAGGAGGACTCCAAGCCCAAAGCTTCGATTTTTCTCTCCATCGTCGCCATGATCTGCGCCAGATTCTTATCCAAGGAATACGCATAGTAATCGGGAATTGACGCCAAAACCGATTGTCCGTACGGCGTGGTCTCATCGCCGAACATCAGATTGATGTCAAGTGCAACGTTATCACCGACCCACGCAATGCAATAGTAGTAGTCGGTCTCTTCATTGGTCAAAAAGACGAGCAAAATATTGTCTTCATAGGCATCGGAATTCCCAAACGCTTTGGCGTATTCTTCGTCGGCATAATTTTGGAATGTCTGTTCGCTATAGGAGATCACGCCTCCGTTTGCCACGTTGGTCAAGGTAGTGGAAACCAACCCAAACATCATCACTCCAACTACAAGCAAAAGGAAGATGGGAGCCATTAAAGCGCCCAAAAAGCCGCCCAAGCAACCGCCGCCATAACCGTAACCGTAATAGCGTGGGCCAAAACCGCCGTAAAAGCGCGGACCGCGAGGGCCTCTGTGGAATCCACCGCCGCCGAAGCCGCCACCGCGAGATCCACCTCCAAAGCCGCCTCCGCCGAAGCCGCCGCCTCCAAATCCTCCCCCTCGGGAGCCTCCACCTGGTCCTGGCATATGATAATACCTCTCTTTCCTATAAGAATATAACATAAGTATACACTTTTTTATGTAAATTTTCAATCCATAAATCAAAATATTTGAAAATATTTTTCTATTTTGATAATAATTCTAATTCTTGTTATTATTTTTAGACTTAAATTGACATTTTTCATCAAAATAACATATAATAATTAACAGCCGGGCAATGCTTCGCTCGGTAAATTCAAATCAAAGGAGCAACCATGTATTCTGAAAATAACCGCCGCTGTGCCGCCGGTCGCGCAGACGCAGAATTCTTGCGGCGTATGATTGGTGGCGAACTGATTGCAGACGGCTTCCCCGTAATGAATCAGCATACGATAGAAGCCAAAGAGCTATCCTCGCAGCCAAGCGCTCAACAAAACAGACGCTTTGCTTGTGACGGCAGCCCTGCATCTCCCTCACAGGATCTCGCCTGTCCCACAACCATCCCTTCCCCTGCCTTGGCAATGGTCTACTCACCAAAGCAGTGCTGGAGGGCTCTGCTCACCCCTGCAGAGGGCTTAGCAAAGGGAAGCATCTTTTCGGAGCTGATCCTCCCTTTGGAGCCAGCATCCCACAAAGGAGATAAGGAGGTCAATCCCCGTCGAATGCTGTAACGGGAAAAATTGCTATGAATCACAACTCTTCAAACAAACAATGCAAGGATCAGCTTGACACCATCCGCGCACTGGATTTTGCCATCCAGGAGACTGTGCTCTATCTGGACGCATACCCCAATCACCCGGAAGCACTCAAATACTATCATGCACTCATCGAGCAGAGAAACAAGATGACTGAAGCGTATGAGCGTAACTGCGCTCCTCTGACGATCTATGGGAACACAAGCAAAAGCTCATGGGATTGGGTCAAGGGTCCCTGGCCGTGGCACCCCGACGCCAATTGAGGAAAGGAGAATTTGATACCCATGTGGACTTATGACAAAAAACTGCAGTATCCTGTAAAGATCAAAAACCCAAACCCTAAGCTGGCAAGCCTGATCATTTCCCAGCTTGGAGGTCCTGATGGCGAGCTTGCTGCCTCCATGCGCTATCTCAACCAGCGCTATTCCATGCCATGGGGGGAGGTTACCGGGATTTTGACCGACGTCGGAACCGAGGAGCTGGCGCACTTGGAAATGGTAGCTGCGATCCTCTACCAGCTGACGCGCAACGTATCCGAGGATGAGATCGCAAAAACGCCTTTTGCGACCTATTTTGTAGATCACACTACCGGCATTTATCCCGTCTCTGCCTCGGGCATCCCCACCGATATGAAATATATCGGCGTTAAAGGGGACGTCATTGCCGACCTTAATGAGGATCTGGCAGCAGATGCTGCAATCCCGCAAATGCAACCTTTATCAAAAAATCGCTGAAAAGCCTTGAAATATAAGGATTTTTCGCACTTGTGCAAAACGCTCAAAAATCGCCACCCTGCTATCATATAAGAGCAACAACACGTAATTTTACCAAAATTTAGATTAATTTATTAAAAAAATCGATAAGGACAAGCTGTTTTCTCCGATGGCAACTTTTTGCGTATTTATTGCCATTTCCGCTTGACATATTTCACCAAATATGGTATACTATTTTTAGCAGAAGAATTAAGGTTATCTTTTTTGACGAGTATGAAAAGCAAGTATTGCCGCTGTCGAATACAAGAAGTTGATATTCGGTCATATTCCTAAAAAATGATTGGTAATGACACTAACTTTATAGTCTCGGAGCCTCCCGAAAATTCTGCTAAAGGATCGTACCGTTTTTCAAAAACAGAATTTTATAAGGAGGCTATAACTATGTCTATTTTCAGGCAAAGGGATAGTCTTGATTGGCTATCCCTCTTTTCTGTTTCCGAAAAGAAAAAAAAGCAAACTTTACAATGGCTCCAACAAATCCAAATGGATTATGACAGCCGATATTTTTCTTATGAACTTTTAGAAGTGACGGGGTTAAATCCCCAAGACTTTCGCACCGATGATACAGCAACACAAATTGCTTGTGAAACCGTCTCGCTCAAATTTATGATTGAGGATACTAATTTTGCAAAGGATTTGTTGAGTGCGGAAGATTTTGAAAAAGCGCAATCCGTATTCGCTCGTAAGCAGTTGAATAGCAAGATATTGCGAAATCTCTTATCTTGTTTCTTTAAGCTGCTCAAAGACCACGGTCACGGGGGCAATTTAAAAAATCTTTTCACCCTGCCGATCATAGATCAAATTAAGATCGCACAAGAGGAAGAGATCAACCGCAGCTTTGGAACGCTGAAAAAGCTCTTGGAAAAGGTTTCTTCCGGAGTAAAAAATAAGTGCTACTTTGAAGCTGAGCAAACATTCCACGGATTTCAAGTGAATTTGGATGAGGTACTTAACGAATCCATCACTGCCCATTTTGGCTATGACTTCAATAAAGCAAAATCGCGAGGTGGCAGAAGACATTCTACAACACTTTTGTGGGAGCAAGAACACAAAACCGGCAATTCTATTTTACAGCTTGCCCTGCTTGATGACAAGAATTTTTGGAGTCGGCACGAGAAATTTTGCGTTGTTACCTTTATCAACGAGGTAGCAAAGCAAAATGATCTCCGACACGCAGAAAAAATTCTGACTCATATTTTTGAAAACCTAAAAAAGATGCAAAATATGCAGTTTGTACTTGATAACGGATTCCCGTTGTATATGTCCATGTATGAAGAATTGTTGGAGGCGCTCGAAGAGCAAGGACGCAGGTTCACCTTCAAGCACTTGGCACAATATTGCGATATATCCGTTTTGGATAATCTTTGCTTCTGTTACCCCATGAACGACGTTGACGAAATACGTTTTGAGCTCGGTCACAAAATGTGGGATAAATTTATCCGTGAATATAATTATCCGAACGATGCCGAAAAAGTAATGCAATTTTTATCGGATGAGGTAGCGCGCTTTGCTCCCGAAAGCTTCAATGACATAAAAGAAATTCCGGTCATTTTAGATTGCGGTCCCTTCCGCTTCACAGATAAAGAGGACGATGATCGCAAGCTGTTCCGCGCATACTGTCCCGATTGCTTTAGCGCAGAAAACATATGGAAGCGAGTGTACTTGAAGGCACACGCCGTCACTCTGCTTTCTGATGATGAAGAAACGCAATTGTCTTATTTGCAGAGGATATTTATCGACTTGATCAAAACCGTTGAAGAAAGGCTCGGTATCTGTACCGCGCATCAGTTGGATATGTCTGCGCGAATCCGTCATTACGAAAAGCTGAAAGAAAAGCTGAACGAGCATGGTATTGAAGTGAACGATCAATACAGAGAGGACTATGTCGTTTCTCTGTTGGATCGAGATACGGCACAGATAAGCGAAACTGAAAGGTTTCCCGAACTTGAGCAATTGGGCGACTCCATCTACGGCTTGGCGGTGGCAGAGCTTCTTTTCTACAATCCCGCAACCGTTTTACCGTGGAATACCGAAAAGAAAATGCAACAGATTTTTGAGGACTACACCCGTGCAGAAGCACAGGTGTTGATATCAAAAAAGCATGGTTTTGATAAACTGTTTTTGCACATCGGTCTACCCACAAAGTATTTGGAGTTTGATTCACTCTTTTTCGATTACGATACGGCAAACGAGGAACGCTTGCAGGGATTGAATCAAGAAAAATATCTTGCGGATTCTCTCGAAATGATCATAGGCTCGGTATGCCGTGATAGAGGCATTGATACAGCAATCAATTTTGCAAAAGAACTTTTGCAAAAAACATTTCCCAAGCCATTTACCGCCGAAATTCATCCTACGGATGAAAATAAACGTAACACGGACATCGAGTGGGACTATTGGGCAAGAATACTCCCGGCTCCTCGTACGGTTATGGAAAGCGAGCATCACGTTCTCTGGAATGCTCTACACAAGGTCGTTATGACTCTTTCGCTTGGAACGGATAATAAGGAAAAGCGAAACTATATTTCTCATAGCTTTGGCAATACGGCTATTTATGGTGATCCTGACAGCTACGATATTTCGTGGGTATTCTATGACTATCTGCAAAGCGGACTTGATACCGTCCTAAAAAAATACGGTGATAAGGTTCGCGAAAGCTATAAAAACAAAATCAGATAATTAAAACAGTGGAACGGTACGATCCTACCATAATCAAAAACAGATTTTTGGAGGATCAAAAATGAACGCTTATTCCGTGGTAAATTACCATATCACAAACCACTGCAACTACCAATGCGCTTACTGCTTTGGCAAATTTGACGGACAAGAGAATCCGTCGCTTGACAAGGCAAAAATGATTATTGACAACACTGCCTCGTATTTCAAGATCAATCGGATTCAACATGGTCGGATCAATTTTGCAGGCGGAGAACCGATGCTATATCCGAAGCTTGATGAATTGATCCGTTACACATATTCTCTTGGTATTTCCGTATCTATTGTTACCAACGGCTCCTTGCTAACACCGGAACGCATTCGCTCTTGGAATGGATTGGTGTCCTGCATTGGAATCAGTATTGATTCTCTATGCGAAAACACCAACATACAGATCGGGCGATGCTGTCGTGGCTCCGTAAAAACAATGGAGGATTGGCTCGCCATTGCAACCGCTATTCATGAATGCGGTATTGCTTTGAAGATCAACACCGTGGTATCAAAGCTAAACATTCAGGAGAATCTTCTTCCGCTCTACCATGCAATAGCTCCTAACAAAATTAAATTGTTGCAAATGCATTTGATCAAAGGGATCAATGATTGGGCAAAACCATATAAGATTACAAAACAGGAATTTGATGATTTTTGTGAGCGTCACAGTTCAGCGTTTTCTATCATCGTCGCAGAGCCTTGCGGAAGCATGGAAAATTCCTACTTGATGATCAATCCCGTTGGCAACGTGCAATTGAATAATAACGGGATATACGAGTGCTATGGAAATTGTTGCGACACACCGCTTTGCGAGATTATGAAATCGGTTCCGATTGATGCGGATAAATTCAACTCCAGATATGTTCGGGAGGTGAAGCCATGAGCGCATATACCGAGATCAATATCAAAGAAGGAATGCCGATGGCGGCAGATGCCTTGAATTATTTGAAATCGTCTATAGAGCGCAGCCGAAGAAAACGTTACGGTTGTGTTTTGATTATTCACGGCTACGGAAGTACCGGCAAAGGCGGAGTTATTCATGACAAAGCTCGCCAATGGCTCAAAGCACAGGAGCGAAACGGTAAAATGAAAGCCGTAATTTATGGAGAAGATTTTTCGATATATAATGCGCAAGCAAGAGAATTGAAAAAACGATATCCCGAATTAGAACAACTTTTTCGAGTATGCAATCACGGCGTTACAGTGGTAGAATTGTAAGCAAACAAAAATCGAGGGCTGACGAAACAACGCGTCAGCCCTCTTTGTATACTATTACTTAAACGACGGTGCGTGCGTCTCGCCCGTCGCAAACGTATTCGGTCCGGGGTTCGACATAGAGAAATACATCTTTGCCGCTTTGGTCGTGCCGAAATCGCGGTTCGATCCCGTTTCCTGCACCTTGTTGAAGGCATCACGGAACATCTGGTTGTGCGCTTCCTCACGGTTAAGCAGAAAATCAATGGTCTCTCTGACCTTCTTATCCTCAATCTGACGGTAGAGATATTCGTAAACCACCTTGGCTCTCTGCTCGGATGCAATGTTGGAGAGCAGATCGGCGCACAGGTCGCCCGTTACGGTAACGTAATCCGCCGTCCAGGAGTAGCCCGAAGCGTTGATGAGTCCCGGATTGAGTCCAAGCAAGACGTGTGTCTGCACCTCGCCCGCCTGCACCTTGGTTGCGTCCACATCGTGACCGTTGAGCAGATTGATGGTCTGCGCCACCATTTCCATGTGTCCCAGCTCCTCGGCGGCGATATCGAGGAAAAGATCCTTGATCTCGGGATCCTTGATGCGAAAGCTCTGCGACATATACTGCATTGCCGCCTTCAGCTCGCCGTTACCGCCTCCAAGCTGCTCCTGAAGCAAAACGGCATACTGCGGATTCGGTCTTTCTACCTCTACGGGATGAAATAACATTTTTTCGTGTTTGAACATATATACCTCCGTTTTTTGTATTCACCGTTATTATTTCCCGAAACGGCGGAAAATATTTGGTCGCAGGTAGAAAATCATGTAAAACAACGAATTGAAAGCATTTTTCGGCTGCTTTTAAGAATTTATATAAATTAGCCGAAGTTTTCTGTAATGGGTATTGATTCTTCCGAATCCGCAAAGACTAATTCTATTAAGATTCGGAGGATGTATATGGAATCGGTATGGGAGAAAACAGCATCAAAGCCACATTTTGATGCGCTTGGCGGGAATAAAAAGACAGACGTTTTGATTATTGGCGGCGGAATTGCCGGGATTTTGTGCTTCTACACACTCAAAAACGCGGGCGTGGATTGTATGCTCGTGGAGGCAGACGAAATCTGTGGAGGCATTACAAAGAATACAACGGCGAAGATCACTTTGGGGCACGGTTTGATCTACGATAAAATGACTCGCCGTTTTGGCGAAGACAAGGCACGGTTGTATGCGGAGGCGCAGAGCAAGGCAATTCAGGAGTACGTGCAATTTTGCGAGAATATCGACTGCGATTTTGAAACACGGGATAACTACGTGTATTCTCTCAATGACCGTAAGAAGATTGAAAAAGAAGTAGCTGCACTCAACCGTATCGGTGTCAAAGCCGAGTTTTCGGATGCAAAAGAGCTTCCGTTTTCTGTCGCAGGTGCAGTGTGCGTCAAAGATCAAGCGCAGTTTCACCCATTGAAATTTCTATACACTATCACAAAAGATCTGCCAATCTACGAGCATACCAAAGTCACAGAAGTAATGCCAAACAAGGCGAAAACCAACCGTGGCGAGATCACCTACAAAAAGTTGATTATTGCAACGCATTTCCCGATGCTCAACAAGCACGACTTATATTTCCTAAAGCTCTATCAACACCGATCCTACGTCATAGCCTTAAAGGGTGCGCAGAATGTCAGCAGAATGTACGTGGATGAATCGGACACGGGATTGTCCTTCCGTAATTACGGCGATCTCTTGCTTCTCGGCGGTGGCGGACACCGCACAGGCAAGAAGGGCGGCTGTTGGCAAGAGCTTGAAGGTTTTGCCCGCAAGCACTACAAAAACACCGAGATCGTCGGCAAATGGGCAACGCAGGACTGCATGACTTTGGACGATATTCCCTATATCGGGCAGTATTCAAAATCCACACCCGACGTGTTCGTTGCGACAGGCTTTAACAAGTGGGGTATGACAAACGCTATGGTCGCCGCCAATATTCTCTGCGACCTTGTGCAAGGCAAAAACAATCCATACGCCGCCGTTTTCGATCCATCGCGCACCGTTTTGCGCCCACAGCTTGCTATCAACGCTTTTGAATCGACGGTAGGCTTTCTCACGCCCACCGCACCCCGATGTCCTCACCTCGGCTGCGCCCTCAAATACAACCGCGCCGAGCATACGTGGGATTGCCCTTGCCACGGTTCGCGATTCACCGAGGACGGTCTGCTGATCGACAACCCCGCAACCGATGACAAAAAGATGTAATATATCATCACTCTTCCGACGATTGTTGAAAAACGCTTGTTTTTTCGGCTAATTTTAAGAATTCTTATAAATTAGCCGAAGTTTTTCTTTTTATACCTTGACCGTTTCACGTCCATACTCATTTTGAAATTGCAACAAATTATAAATCTCAGCTTTATTGGTAGAATGAGTCTGGGGCATAATTGCGCACATCTCGGCATTTCTTATACTTGCATACAATTTTAATGCTCTATGCTTTCCTGTACAGAACCCACGACCATCTTTCTGGTATTCCGATGATAAAACGCCTTGAATACCACATGCAACCTCAGCAATGTAACTTATTATATCCAAAGTATCATTTCAAAGTATCAATTTGACACTTTGGAATCTCTATGTTTGATTTGAAACTTAGGTGCAAATCACCTAACTTTGCACTCAAATTCCCCATATTCATTTTGGATTCGTCCATACCAAGATGAAATTTGCACCCAAAATCCAATCTGGAATCAGTTTGATATATGGGCGTTCGGAGAACCACCGCACCCGCAGTCTTTAAACCGCAATTCGTACAATGTCATACGAAAAAGCCTGAACAAAGTAACCGTCATACTTGTTCAGGCTTTCCGCTTGTCATCGTTAGATCTCCCATGTTATTCGTTGATTACTTCAATCTTGTATTGGTCATTCTTCAAACGCGTTCTATGTATCGGAATTCCTTTTTCCTTTGCGATATCAGCGACCAATTGATAATTCTCATCTGTAATATTGATGCCTGTTATAATCCTACTTGCAATTGGAAGCTTCACTAATCGTTCCGAATCGTTTTTAATTGGGAACGATATCAATCTCCATTCTTTTTCGCGCTCCCATTCTTTACTTTTGGTAATCCAAGATTTCATAACGCTCGGGAAAGCTTCCACGATT
>JAFTKJ010000022.1 GCA_017453305.1 Clostridia bacterium | reverse complement strand
AGAAAAAGCTAAAGTTTCGCGGGCTCCTTCCACCGCAAGCGGTCCCCCTTCCTCCCGGAGGAAGGCTTTTTACGCAACCCGTTTACGGGTAGCAAGTAGCAATTGCATGGCTGGCAGGCCAATCTAAAGCGCACTTGTGCGCAGCCAGTAGTATTAGGGCTATGCCCGAAACTGAAATACCCCCCGTTATACGGGGGGATTTTTATTAAGGTAGAAATCCTTACGGATTTCATATTTTATGTGTGTTTTTTAGCCGCGCTAAATGAATCAGCCCCATGCCTCACATGCGCGCACCGGAGCGAAACGCGCTGGGAGAAAGAGAAGTGTGCTTTTTGAAAAAGTTACTGAAATAGTATTCGTTTTCAAAGCCACAAGCGATTGCAATCTCCTTGACCAAAAGGTCGGTATCGATCAGGAGCGCTTTTGCCTTTTTCAATCGGAGTTCAATGATGTACTCGGTGGGGGGAATGCCTGTTGCCTGCTTGAAGCGGCGTAAAAACTGCACATAAGAAAGTCCGCTCTGCACGGCAATCGATTTCAGATCCACCCCGAGGTGAAGGGAAGCGCGAATCTGTTGCAAGGCTGTGTCTATCAGCATATCCGTGCTTTTTCCCCGTCTTGTCTTCATTGCATCCTGCAGGATCAGGTCATCAAACAAATGGCACCGGTATTCAAAGTTATTGCCAAGCTCCTCCTCTTCCAATTGCTCCAGCATGGCGATCGTGCTGTTCACGCGCTCCTTGTCGCGAAAGATTACGTGCTCGTCCTCAAAGGCGTGCCCCTCAGATTTGTAGCGGAACAGATACAAGGTCACGGGGGAGAGTACGCGGCGGTGGTACAGCTCGTTCTTTCGAAAAAGGAAACCCTCGCCGCGGTGTACGGTAAAGGATTTATCTCCTCTTTGAACCCAAAAGCTCCCATTACCAACCATGGCAAAAATATCGTCTGAGCCGATAAAATGCTCCATAATAAACTCCTCGCGAAATACGCGCAGAGCGATTGTCAAGCGTGTTTTCATTGCGTGCCTCCATGATAAAATATTATATCCTAATTATAACAGAGTGTATTGTAAAAGTCAATGGAGTTGCGTTATAATGTGGATGAAGCAATGTTGAAAGTGACGCGGAGGGAGCTTATGGGATATATATTTGTAGTTATCGCCCTGTTGGCGGGTAGCACGAAGGGGTATTTTGGAAAGCGCATCAGCGGAATTGTGAGCACACATCGCCAATCCGTGCTGGTTAACGCGGTCAGAATGCTGATCTGCGTCTTCATCAGCGCAGGAATGATCGCCTTAGAGGGCTTGCAAAGTGGTGTTCTGCTTGACGGAGCGGCATGGTGGACGGGCGCTTTGGCGGGTGTTACGGTGTCCGTATTTATGGTCACATGGCTACTATCGGTGCGCCAAGGCGCGTTCATGCTGATCAGCGTAGCGCAAATGTTCGGTGTCGTTGTCACACTGGTTTGCAGTCGCATCGTATTTCAAAGTCCAATTCTGCCGCGGCAGATCATCGCAGTGGGGATCCTGATCGTCGCAGTGCTGATTATGGGCTCTTACAGTGCCGCGCTCAAGGGCGGGCTTGGTTGGAGCGCAGTCATTTTGCTGCTGCTGTGCGGTGTTTCCAGCGGCTTGTACGATTTTTCGTTAAAGCTGTTTACGCATTACTCCGCATCAAGCATTTCTGCCTTAAACCTGATCTCCTACGTTATCGCGGCAATCGCATTGGGCATCGTGTTTCTGATTCCCACGGGGGAGGAGCGCTTTGAGGTCAAGCCGCTGTTGCGCGCAACGTGGCTCCCTTTGATTATCATGTCGGCGTGCCTCTTCCTCAATTCCTATTTCAAAGCCCTGGCAAATAACTATTTTACCCCCGTGCAGCTGTATCCAATCTACCAGGCAGGGGGATTGATCCTCAGTGCTTTGATGGCAGCGGTCTTTTTCAAGGAGAAGATCACGCCGCGATGTATGATTGGAATGGTGCTGGCTTTTGCAGCCATTATCCTCTTGAAATAATCAAGCAAAGGAGAACAAAAAATGTATCAGCTGAAAAAAGGTATTCTTTACAAGGACGGAAAAAAGAGCTTTGGCTTGGGAGAATCCTACTATCCCTCCTTCCATCCCAGCAAATTCCCGGTGCCGCCCGACGGCGATCGCATCGGAGAAATGAAAAAGGATCTTGCCATGATGGCAGAGCTCGGCTTTAACCACGTGCGTTTTGCGGCGCTGGGGGAGGTTTCCTTGCAGGGGGACGGTTCGGTCAAGGTGGATACCTCTCTGATCGATGCCATGACCGAGGAAGCGGCAAAAAACGGCATCTCGGTGTCGATCCGCCAGCAGGGGTACGCGGTCAATCTGCGCAATTTTGAAAACGTTGAAATGGTGGATTGGCTTGGAAAAAAGCAAGAAACGGTGTGGTCGGATTTTATCCGTACCACGCTTTGCCACGATGGAATTCTTGAGGATAACCGTGTGCATGCCAAGGCGTTGGCAGAGCACTTTGGAAAATACCCAAACGTGGTGGCATACCAGATCTACAACGAGCCGCACTATCCCGGTACGCAGGTGTACGATTATCATGAAGCCACGGTTGCGGCATATCGCAGATGGCTTGCGGAAAAGGGATACATGAGTGAGGCAGAGGCAAAGGACTATCAGCCGCCTCGCTCCCGACAGGAGCAGAGCGCGCATATGTGGGCGCTTTGGAGACTGTTCGCGAGGGATAGCCTGACCGAGTTTTTGAACAATGCATCCAAGGGCTCGCACGACGGCTTGGAGCTTCCCACCTACACGTGCCTGACCAACGATCAGCTTGCCAAGCGCGCGGCGTACCGCGGCTGTGACATGTTTGCAAGTGCCAAGGAAATGGATCTTGTGGGATACACCTGCTATTATCACGGCAGAGGCATCGATTACTATCCGCTTTGTCTGTTTACCGACGTTGCGCAATGCGCGGCAGAGGCAGAAGGAAAGGCGTCCTGGTGCATCGAGCTGGATAGCCGCACCTACATTCCGATTTCCCTTTACAACCGCACGACCTATACGGTCATCGGCTCGGGAGCGAAGGGAATCGTTTACTACCAATGGAGAGGTGATTGCCCCGTGCCCGGTGTACCGCATCCCAACAGCTGTGGTATTCTCAATTACGACGGTACCAAAACGCAAAACTTTGAAAACGCCGCAAACGTCAACCGCTACATTATGTCCATGAACGATTGGATCATGGGAGCGGAGCGCGTACACGAGGGCGTGGGGCTGTTACACTCCGATTATGCCATCTATCTTTGCGACGCACGCGAGAACGGCGATCAGCAGGCACGTTGCGGTGATATTCGCAACTCCTATCTGCTTGAATACACCGAGGTGCACAAGCAATTGCGGCAGGCAGGCTATAACGTCAGCGTAGTTGACGCAGAGCTTCTTGCACACAATCCGTTTGGCATCAAAGTGCTTTACGTACCGCACGTGGATCTGCTTGCACCCGAGGAGAGAGCGGAGGTTGACCGTTTTGCCGAAAGTGGCGGAGAGGTGTACATGATCTCCTACCCTTGTTGGGACGGTGCCTGCATCGGTTACGCCAAGTACGAGGGCAAGGTGGAGTCGCGAGAGGGACTGACGTTGGACAGCATGTGCTCGGTGTACGACGTGGCTGATTTAACAGGTGTGACACCTATGGTTTCCCCTATGCACCCACAGCTTGGGGTACAGCTGCTGAAAGGGGATGGCTACCATCTGATCGTTCTGACCAATCTTGCCGTGGCAAAGAATTCGATCTGCGCACGCGTGCGTGTGGCGCTTTCCTTCCAAACGGCACAATGCTATGCAATGGATGGCAAAAAAGAGGTGCACGTTTGTGGCAACGAGCTGACGGTGGAGAACGTGACCGACGGTGCGATCATCGTTTTGCGATAACGGTGACAGTCCTTTGTATTTGCGCGAGGCACCGCGGAAAGATGCATACGTCAATCGAATAAAAAGCAAAAGGCAATATCAAACCGATCTCTCGGAATGATATTGCCTTTTTTGTATCACGAAAGCCCCGCCATAGTGAAGTGAACCCCATTTAGTTCGCAAGAATAGAAAACCACACCCTCCTATGGTATAATAAAGCCATAGGAGGTGTTTTGTTATGGCAAACAAGGGACAACAATCAAACAGTCACAAAAAAGAAACCAAAGAGGAGATTGTACGCAAGTACATAGAAGAAGGAATAAGTGCAGGCGCACTTTCAAAAGAATATAGTATTCCAAAAGGCACTATAAAAACATGGATACACAGATTGTAAATTCAATTTGTAAATTCTTTTTGTTTTTTCAGCTGTCTACTTGACATGGGAGCACATTACCTTATGGGCGGGACACCCTTGCTGTTTTTTGATCATATCACTTTTTAAAAATTCATCAGTACGATCGCAACGCCGCCAATGATGCACGCAATACACTGCTGCCTCGAAAGCTTTTCACGGAATATGACAGTCCCCGCCAACGACGAAAGCAAGATCGCACATCCCGAATGGGCGGGATAATGAAAGCTGCCGTCCACCGTTTTTCCGGCATAGGTGTTCAGCGCCAGAAAAGCACCGAGGGAAACACCCGCCGCAATCGCAAAAACGAAAAGCCGACCGTGAAGCCGCATCTTTTTTTGCGGCTTTGTGATGACAACCGCTCCGCCGTATGAGACGGCACACATAAGCGCACTCAGTAAATATCCCGCACTTACGAAGGAAAAAATGCTTCCCCCTTCTCCCGAAAGCGCAAAAAGTTTTTGCACGGTCAAACCGCAGCCGTTTGCCAGCATGCAAAAAAGAACCAACCAACGGTATCCCTTTTGGGAAATGCCCCCTTTTTTCAAAGTAAAGACCAGGGCAACCATAATCAAGCATATACCGACAATCCTGAATACCGAGGGCGTATCCCCAAACAGCGCAACCGAAAACGCAACGGGGACAAGCATGCCGAAATTGGCAAACATCACCGCTACCGAAACGTTTCCGCGCGAAAGAGCAACGCTATACACAATTTGGAATAAAACGTTGCAAAAAGCATACACAGCGGCATACGCCCAAATTTTTAAGGATGCCGAAAAAAGATACGGAAGAAACAACAGCGAGGCAGCAAAAAAGATCAGCGTATTAAAAAATATATTGTCGGCAACCGAGCGGCTTTCTTTTTTTGCCAATTGACTTTGAAAGGTCACCTTCGCCGTTGACAGCGATGAGGTTAAAAGAACCAATAAGTATTTCATAAGATCAAAGCGTTAAAGCTCCGAAAGCTCTTTTAACAGCTCCAGCTTGTACTCGCGTGAGATCGTATGCGGTGTAAAGGGGGCAATGGTGATTTTTTTTGGAGAATCGGTGTGCGCGTAGGGAGAATATACAAACGGCGGCAAACAAGCGGGATCGGTCAACCCAAGGAAAAAGTCGACCGGGACCTTCAAAAAAGACACAATATTGTTAATATCAAAATAACTGACCGTTTTCAAAGCGCGGTCTGTATGCGAGGGATAAAGCGTAAGGTACGACTTTACCGAGGCGAAAACGCCTGACCCATTCTCTACGCGCTGTTGCAAGCAAGAATAACTCGGTACTGTCGGATAAGCCTTTTTCACCTTACCCGAAAAAGCCGCGGCAACAATGGAAAGCGCGCCTCCTTGGGATTGACCGTGCGCAACGATTCGCTCTGCATCCACCTCGGGTAAGGTAGCAATTACGTCAATTGCGCGAACTGCATCCAAATACAAATTTCTCATATAAAAATTGTGCTCATCAAGAAGCCCGTGCGACATAATACCGCCGTGATAATCGTCCATATATTCATAGGAGGCTTGATCGGAGGTTTTGCCGCCTTGCGTGCGACAATCCATACTAAAGGTGCAAACGCCCGTTGCCACAAATTCGGGTTGGATCCCAAACATTCCTCCGCCGCCGTGATAAAGGGCTACACACGGCAGCTTTTCACCGCGATAAGTATTCGGCACGCAAAAATAAGCAGTCACCTCTGTACCGTCATGCGCATTAAAAACAATTTCATAGCTTGAAAAGGTTTTGTACGGAAGCGCCAATTCACGTCTCTTGACCGACAGGGGAACCTCTCGCAAAGCGCGGATCTCCCCCTCCCAAAACGCTTCAAAATCAGCCTCCTTCGTTTGAGGAATGATTTGAGTTTTTAAAAGCTCCTCTTTTTGCTCAATGTAATTCATTTGTGCCCTCCCTATTGTTTTTTCTTTATTATAACACGTGCAGCTTCATTTTTTATGGCATTTATTGCTTTTATTATTGCAATTATTCCGATTTTATGTTATAATTTCAAAAAATGCAACGGGAGCTTTTATGGAAGAAAAACGGTTTATTATAAATTATTACAAAAATGCCGATTCGGGCATCCATATACAAAAAATAAAAAACTCGGTCGATGCGCAAAAACCGCACTCGCACGAGTATTTTCAAATTTATTACGTTCTTCAAGGCTCGCTTTTGCATATCACCGAGAAAAGTCAATACCGCTTGGCAAAGGGCGATGCCTTCATCATTCCCCCCAAAAAAACGCACAGCATACACACCGAAAGCGATTCCCTTTTTTACACCTTTTCCTTTACCGAGGAAAGCTTGGATTCCAACCGTCATTCCTTTCCGTTGGCGGCACAATTTTTAAAGGATCTTGGCGAGGGAAAAAGCCTGCCCGACAAAATATCTGTCCCCAACGAAGCGCTTTTGTTTGTGGAATCCTTAATAGACAAAATGCACTGCGAATTTCAAGAAAAGCAAATCGGTTATATTGAGGTCATACGTGCAAGCGCCGTAATATTGCTCACGCACCTGGCAAGATACCATTTTGAAAGCGCTCCCCTATCCATCCCCCAAGCAAACAACCGCGCCCGCATTCTTTCTTGCATAAAATTCATCGATGCCAACTTCACAGAATCGCTCACCTTAAACGATATGGCAAAGTGGTCTGCTATGTCAAAATCCGAATTTTGCAGACATTTTTTAGATTTGAGCGGCACCACGTTTCAAAAGTATTTGCACACAGCCCGTATCAAACACGCCGTTGCGCTCATTCAAAAGAATTACAGCATCTCCTCTCTTTATGCGCTTTGCGGATATAATGACTTTTCCACGTTTTACCGCAATTTCAAAAGGATCATGGGATGCTCGCCCTGCCAATATCGCAAAATATCCGAAAACATATAAATGAACGGGCTGTCACATTCGGGGGTACCTCAAATTTTACATTTGAGGTACCCCCGTTTTTTGTATCACGAAAACCCCGCCATAGTGGTGGGGTTCCATAAAGGCTTTGCCGATGAGCAGAAAGCAAATAAAAATTCAGCGTAGAATGATATTGCCTTTTTGTTTTATAGTGAGTTAAGAGTGCTGATATTCCTTCATCAGTGGCATAAGATGCGCGGCAATGCGCTCGGAGATCCGTTGCATGCCAAGATCTCCCGGGTGGTTTGCAACGCCCTCGTGCGCAAACAGACCAATCGCCTTCATGGCGTTGTCCTCACCAAGATCTCCAAGGGGAATGAGAGGGTACCCGTTCGCTTGCGCATACGCGCACAGGGCATCATCGCCGGGGTGACGCCAAAAGCCCGTGGTGACCAGAACGTGCGGCGTTTTTTGGTTGGAAAGATAGCGGAGCAGGGCATCCAACTCCTTTTGAAAGACCTTGCCGTCAAAGGCTTGTGCAGGGCAGTTTTCAATGCAACGCAGGACGATGATGTCGGCTTCAAATGCGCGTGCGGCTTGGTACAAGTGCAGTGTCTGACTGCCGTTTTGATATTGACGCTCCCAATCTGCCACCTGGCAGATGCAAAAGGCGGCGTCGGGATCTTTTTCGCGCACGGCACGCTTCACGCGGTGCACGTAATCCAGCTCCTTGGCGGATGCCGCCATCCCCCACGCGTGGTGCCAGCCGATCTCGGGGCGTACGCCGTGCAGAGTGATCGAGTTGCCAACAAAGAGGATGCGTACACCCATGCCGTCGGGATTGTCAAATTTGACGTACTCACTCTCCGCGAGCTGTCCGTTGGCGTTGACGGTATTTTTTGCCATTTGCAGGTAAGGATCGTTTTTGGTTATGGAATTGCTCATTTCTGCTGTTCTCCAATCCTCCATTTTTTCAATTCATGCCAGCGTACTGCCTGCGCCACGCCACATGCTTTCCTTGAATGCGGAATAACCGAGATCCAGCTTGACAGCCTCGGTCAGATCCTTGCGCAAATTTCCGTTGGGGGAGCCCAAGACGTGCTGTGCGTAATAGATGCTGATCTCATGTGTGGGATCAATGGCAAGATACGCGCCTGCCGCGCCACCCCAACCGTAGTCGGTGCGCGGATATCCTGCGCGCGGCACGCGTACGCCAAGACCGTAGCCGTAGCCATCGGGAACCCAGCATGCGGCTCTTTGTTCCTCGTTCAGGTAGTCGTGCGTCATCCGTTCCATCGATTCCTCATTCAACAGCTTGCCCGTACGGAGCCCCTCCAAAAAGCGGATATAATCGTCTACGGTGCTGATCGCTCCCGCGCCACCGCTTTCATAGAGGGAGCCGAGTTTATAGCTTTGGATCTGACGCCCCACGTTTTCAAACTCCTTGCCGTTAAAGCGGTACTGCGCCGCAAGGGAGGGAACTTCCTCCTCGGGCAAAAGGAAGGTGGTGTTTGTCATGCCCATGGGATCGAGAATACGCGTTTTGACAAATTCGCCAAAGCGCATACCGCTGACCACCTCGACCACAGCAGCCAACACGTCGTGACAAAGCGAGTAATTCCAGCTTGCGCCGGGTTCAAACTCCAAAGGGATCTGCGCGACGTACTTCATCATTTCCACGGTGGGGGAGCGTCCGTCGGTTTGCTGACGTCCGCGAACGATTGCCTCATTGCCGCAATCGTAGTTCAGTCCTGCGGTCATGGTAAACAGGTGGAAAACGGTCATGCGGCGCTCTGCCTTGACGATGGAACCTGCCTGCTTGACGCGCATATCGCCAAATGCGGGGAGATAGAGCGCGACCTCGTCCTCAAGGCGCAATTTCCCCGCCTCCACCAGCATCATGGCGGCGGTGCAGGTAATGACCTTGGAGCAGGAATAAATATTGTAGTGCTCCGTGCCCCTCATGGGTGTGCCGTTTTCGTCCGACACGCCGCGATTCTTGCGAAAGACCTCGCGTCCCTTGTGCCAAACCGAAAGATCAAAGCCGGGAATGCCCAGGCGTTCAAATTCATCCAACAAAGCTCTTGTGTTCGAAAACATAAACGTGCGCCTCCATGCCACTGTAAATTACAGTATCATTATATCACGTTTTTGCAAAAAAGCAAGCCTTATTTTTTACTTTGTATTGCTCCCGAAGAAATCGTTTTTTATTCCCCTCAAGCAAGGAAGATACGTACGTGGGTGACCGCCCCATGAGCCGTTTGTCCCGAATGATTGGGAGCCGGACACGGGAGTGGTCAAGAAGGGACAACATTTTTGAAAAAATTTGAGTGGCGTATTGACTTTGCTTGCGGGACATGTTATAATGTAAATACGGTTATCGAATACCACTTTTCAAAAAGGAGATACTGCAATGGATGAAATTTTGATTCGCGACATGAAGCCGGAGGACGTGGCTTTAGTCAACGATTTTTTTGATGCGATGGGGCCGGAAACGCGCGCGCTGTTTAATCGTCAGGATTGTAACCGCAACGGTGCACTTCGTTTTTGCGCCGAGCAGGATACCAATCACCGCTATTGGATGGCAGTGCTGGATGGCAAAATGGTCGGACTTGTGTTCTTTATGCAGTGGAGTACGGGCATTCCCGTGCTGGGCATTGCCGTTCGTGACGGCATTCGAGGCAAGGGTCTTGGCGGAAAGCTGATCGATTATGCCATTGCCGAAGCAAAGGCGGCAGGCAAGGGCGGCATCAGCCTGACCACGCAGTTTGCAAATTTGCGCGGACAGACGCTTTACGAAAGCCGCGGATTCCAGCGCATGGGACAGTACGTCAACGGCATTGAGATCTTCTATCTGCTGGCATTTAAAACCGAAGAATAAACGTAGATCTGACAAGCGGCGGCACGAGGATATCGTGCCGCCGTTTGGCTTTTTGATATGCGTTACGTATGCGAACACTCGGCATGTTCTCCAAAAAAATGCCGTAGCCCGCGGAGAGCCCGACAGGAGTGTGGTCAAAATAGGACAACAAAATCAATCAAAAAAATGTTTCTCAATTTCTGCGCAAAGGTAGTGATAAACGGGTAAATGAAGCTCCTGGATCTTGTAGGTTTCGGTTTCGGGTACGCGAATGGCAACGTCGCATATTTCTGACAGAGTACCACCGTTCTTTCCCGTCAGTGCAATCGTTCCAAGCCCGATTGCTTTTGCAACCGTAGCGGCATTTACTACGTTGGCGGAATTCCCGGAGGTGGACAGTCCGATAAATACGTCGTTGGGTTGGGCATAACCGTAAAGCATTTGCGCATAAACCATCGAAGGCTCTGCGTCGTTGATGAATGCGCTCATAGCGGCTGTTTGAGACGAAAGAGAGATTGCCGGTAAAGAGTGTTGCAAATATTGACGGATATCCTTGGGGATTCTATCGTCATCTATTTTTCGTTTGAGCAAAAAACCTTTCATAAGCTCTCCGACGATGTGGTCGCAGTCAGCAGAGCTTCCGCCGTTGCCGCAGAGCAACAGCTTTCCTTTTTTCTCGTAGCACCGTATGAGGGCTTCTCTTGCGCGCAGGATATCGTCCTTGCAAGAAATCAATTTCGGGTATCTCTCAAGTAGTTCAGTGAACATATTTTTCTCCTTATAAAAGCGCTGTGGCGACAGACGCATAATCACCAATCTCTTCTCCGAGACCGGAAGAAACTATTTTACAACAGTTTGCAGATGGCAACAATGCTTCTTTCTCTATTTCGGATGTCATAGCATCAAAAAACAGTGATTTGTTTCTGGTAAAAATGCTTCCTATGACAATTTTCTCGGGATTTAAAATATCGATCAGCAGAGATAATCCCTTCCCTAAGTATTCCCCGGATAGACGATAGACCTCGAGTGCCGTGGGGTCGCCTTTTGCCGCAGCATCTGCTATCGACTTTGCATTTATATCATTTACGGACATTCCTTCTTTAAAATATAAGGGATACGTGCCGTCTTTGATGCATTTCAAACCCATAGTGTAGCCGAGCTGAGCAATCCCCCCACCGCTGCAAAAGCCTTCGAACGATCCGCGCTTGCAATATCCGATCGGTCCATCCTTTTCGAGACGTATATGACCGATCTCGCCTGCATTTCCGTTTGCGCCCTCGTATAATGTTCCATTCAGGATCAATCCCGCGCCTAAGCCTGTTCCGAAGGTTAAAAAAATCATATTTTTACATCCGATACCTGCACCGAATTTCCACTCCGCGAGCGCACAAGCATTTGCATCGTTCTGTAGTTTTGCCGGGGCGTTGTAATGCTTTTCAATGTATCTGACTATTTCAATATTATCCCAGCCGGGTAGATTCGGGGGACTCATGATGATGCCACGTGCGGAATCAAGCGGACCTCCGCAGGAGATACCGATTTTATCGGGAGTCTGATCGATCAGGCTGTCTGCAAGCTCGAAAAGACGGTCTAACATCTGATATGCGCTTATGCCGTGATCTGTAGGGATCGACTTCTTTTTTAAAATATCAATCGTTTTACCGTCCCACAGAGCAGTGACAACGGCGCACTTTGTCCCGCCTATATCAAATCCAAGTATGTACATAACCTTCCTCAAAAATGGTATTTTTTCATCACCGACTTGTACATTTCAAGCGAAATCGGAGGATATCCGCACAGGTAGTGGTTATATCCGCGTTTGTCGCCGACTTCCCATTCAAATATGAGAATTTTTTGTTCTGAATAATATGCAGAAAGCTTTGCAATCGGGGTGCCGGTATTAACCGCAGCCGTGAAGTCGCCCTTGTATATTATTTGATCCGTGAAAGCGTCTTTGACTGTCAAGCTACCTCGTTTTTCCTCTAACGTATCATTACAAGCATACAATGTGAATCCCCAATTTGAAATTTCATCAGCAATAACGGCAAAAGGGGCCTGTGAACGTTTTATATAGTCGTATGCAATTTTTTTTGTAAAATAGTAGTCCACTACCGCATCCGACATTTGGGGCCAGCCATCTAACAAATTCCACCATATAACGCCCGTTTTTTCCGGACGCCCCACGCGTATGCGCTCAATAAAATACTTCTTTGCCTCAGCTTGCGAGATTTGGGATGCCAGAATGTATTCTTCGGGGTCGGTAGGGACGTTTCCAAAAAGCTGCCGAACCTGTTTTTCCATCAACATGACACGACTGTCGTTGCCGTTTTGGTCGCTTGAATGAAGAATCCATTCCGAATTATTACTGTATGGCCACACTCGGTCAGGCGTGATAAATTTCTTTATGGACTCAAGTGATGGACACCCATGATACCCTGTTTCGCTGACAAAATGTGCCGAATTGTTTTTGTAAAAATCGCTTTTGAAATAATCGCGCGGTCCCCAAAGATGATCCTCGGGCAGAATAGAGCCGTAGACCTGCGATCGGACACCTCGTGAATACATCGTTTCGGAGATGTACGGGGAGCTTGGAAGATATGGCCTGCCGAGGTCGTTATCGCGGACGCAGTCAGAGATCAGCTGTCTGGTGATCCGATTGGCATTAGGGTCGTATTGTGGGAAGCAGGCGTCCACCTCATTGTCGCCCGCCCAAAGAACGATGGAAGGATGATTCCTTAGTTTTCTGATTACCGCCGTTACCTCATCCTTCATGTTTTGCATAAATTCGTCGGTCTCGGGGTACAGTCCGCATGCCATAGCAAAATCCTGCCATACCATAATTCCGTTGCGATCGCAAAAATCAAAAAACTTGTGATCCTCGTAGACGTTGCCGCCCCAGCAGCGAAGGATATTACAGCCAATATCACGAACAAGATCAAGCGCACGGTCGTAGCGTTCGGCTTCTCGACAGTGGAAGGCATCAAGCGGTACCCAGTTTGATCCTTTACACATGATCTCAATGCCGTTAATTAAGAATCTAAATTGACCTTTATCTGAACCGTCGGGATCTCTGCGATCCAACTGAACGTCGCGTATACCGAAGCTGATATCATCCTCGTGAACCAATACTCCGTTTTCATAAATGCGCGCCTTGCAATCGTAAACGTTGGCATCGCCGTACCCGTAAGGGAACCAAAGCTTTGGATCTTTCACTGTAAAATTCAGCTTTCCGCATTTCCATTTACAACCGCTTCTTGCATTTATTTTGCTGTCACCGCAAGAGCCTTCCAATTCAATCTCCACACGGCTAAAATCAAAGCTGTCGGATTTAAGAACGTAGAAAAAAGTGCCGTTGTTGTTATTTGTACTGATAAACGACTGTTCAAAGTAGATACGGTCGCGGACTTCCAGCCGAACATCTCTCCATATTCCTGCCGTTACTGCACGCGGCATAATATCCCAGCCGAAGGAATGCGGTGGCTTTCTCAGATAACAGCCGTCAATATTGTGGCTGTGCAGAAGTCTTATGGGATAATCCTCCTTGCTTGCGGAAAGCATCGCAGAGCTTAGGTGAACGGTGAGTACGTTTTCTCCGTCGCACAAAGCATCATCCACTCTGAATTCGTGTGCAATCAACATGTTTTTGCTCTCTCCAAGCTTCACACCGTTTAAAAAGTATTCCGCAAGACAATCAACACCTTCAAACACAAGATACACGTTTCTTCTTTGCTTTGGCGCAATGAATTTTCGTTCATACCACCATTCGTATTCTTCATACTTTTCAGCCTCGA
Organism: Clostridia bacterium; assembly: GCA_017453305.1. Classification (GTDB taxonomy): domain Bacteria; phylum Bacillota; class Clostridia; order Oscillospirales; family CAG-272; genus UMGS1865. Next base: position 27,134 of record JAFTKJ010000022.1, on the reverse strand, counting down.
GTATGTTTTGCCCCATAAAAAGATCCTCGGGAAGGGATCCTGCCTTTGAGAGATCAAGCTGTACGCATCCGGGAACCTGCGCGTCGATGGATATGATGTTTTCTGGCTCTCGGCATTGGCTTTTTCCTTTCAGAGACCACGTTCCGTTCAATACGATGTTTTCCATTTTGCACCTCTTTTGCCTTTTTTGATTTCATTATACCCGCATTATTCTAAAATTTCAAACAATATTCTATGGATAATCAACGGTTTTTTATGATTTTTGTTTACAAAAACAAAAATATCGTGTATAATTGTATTATGATAGATTGTTGTTAGGAGTAACGATATGTATGAAATAGAAAGATGCGAAAGACGTCGACTTCCGAACGGTCGTAATCTGGCGGTAGAAAAGCACACAATCGTAGGAGGCCATCCTCTGCATTGGCACAGCTATTTTGAGATAGAGATCATTTTGTCGGGTTCCGGAAAATATATTATCAACGATGTAGAATACGATATTTCGGTAAACGATGCTTTTTTTCTCAACCCTACCGACTTTCATTATCTGGATGTGAATGAGGTGACTGAACTTATCAATATTTCTTTTGATAACAGTATCCTTGATGATAAGGATATGGCTCTTCTGGTTTTCGAAAGGATGAAAAGAGCATACGCGTTTGATGGTACGGAACGTGACAGACTTCTGAATGCGGCTGACATACTGCTTGATGAATGTCAAACGTCCGGGGATTGTCAAAAACAGATTTTACAGTACGTTGTCAAGTATCTTTTGAGAAAAAACACGATATTCCAAGAGGATGCAAGCCGTGGTGAGCAGAACAGAGGCATCAGGAGAGCTGTTGTTTATATGGAGATGCACTTTGCTGAAAAAATAACCCTTGATGACGTTGCCGCAGAGGCGGGATATCATCCAACGTATTTCAGCGAATTATTCAAAAAGGTTACGGGAGAAACCTATATCGATATGCTGACAAGACTTCGGTTGGGGCATGCTAAAAGTATGTTGGCAAACGGTTTTTCGGTCTCGGATGCATGTTTCGGGTCAGGTTTTGGCTCACTTTCAAACTTCCTTGAGCTGTTTAAAAGAAACTGTAAAATTACGCCAAGTGAATATAGGAAAAGCGCACTTAAAACGCGATAAAGAAAAGGCAATATCAAACCGATTTTTGCATCGGAATGATATTGCCTTTTGGTTTTACGACGCTCTTGCCACCAGCGGTGTTGGAATATTGGCGAGCATATTCTCAATGAAAATTCCGTACCCCGTGGTGGGATCGTTGATGAGAACGTGGGTAACCGCGCCGACGAGCTTGCCGTTCTGGATGATGGGCGAGCCTGACACGAGTGTGGTCAAGTAGGGACAACAGTTTTTAACGAAAAGTCTATATTTACAAGAATTTAATGAGGATTGTTTGAAGAAAAGATGTATTTGTGCAGCAAGTTTTCAATATAATATTGACAAGAAACAATAATTATGTTATAATTTCATTGAAAAGTATATGCACAAAATCATCAATAAATCATTAAGGAGACTATATGGAAATAAAAAGAGAACGATATTTAAGTCAGCTCATACAGTTCAAATGGGATGGAATGGTAAAGGTCGTAACGGGAATCAGACGCTCGGGAAAGTCCTATCTTTTGAACGTTTTATTTAGGAATTATTTGAAAGAGCATGGCGTGGGGGAAGATCATATTCTGTTCTTTGCGCTTGATAATGACAAATATCTGAAATACAGAAACCCGCTTGAGCTTTCTGCGTTCGTTAGAGGACTTGTTGAAAACAGTGAAGATCAATATTATCTGTTTGTGGACGAAATCCAAATGTCGGATGCCGTGGACAATCCCTATAACCCAAGTGGTAAAAAAGTTACTTTCTACGACGTGCTCAACGGACTTAACAGCCTTGAAAATTTAGATATCTACGTAACCGGAAGCAATTCAAAAATGCTTTCTTCGGATATCTTAACCGAGTTTCGTGGGAGAAGTGACGAAATTCGCGTTCATCCCCTTTCGTTTGCAGAGTATTATTCCGCAGTTGGTGGAGATAAGCGAGACGCTTTTGACGAATACGCCTTTTACGGCGGAATGCCACTTGTGATTTCACGCCCCGATGATGCCGCAAAAATGAAATACCTTTCTTCGCTTTTTGCCGAGGTGTATCTAAAAGATATTGTTGACAGAAAAAAGGTAGAGCGTGAGGACGTGCTGTCTCTTACGCTAGATTTGCTTTGCTCGTCGGTTGGCTCACTTTCAAATCCAACTAAAATTGCAGATACCTTGAAAACCGTTCAGCATATCGACGTTGCACAAAATACCGTCAAGGCATATATTGATCATTTGATCGATTCCTTTTTGTTTGCCGAAAGCAAACGCTACGACGTAAAAGGGCGCGCATATTTTAACTATCCAAATAAATATTACTGCGAGGACGTTGGACTCCGCAACGCGCGAATCGGATTCCGCCAGCCCGAAATGACGCATATTATGGAAAACATCATATATAATGAGCTTGTTATTCGCGGATATTCGGTTGACGTTGGCGTGATAACCACAAGGGAGCGTAACAAAGAGGGGAAGCAGATCAGCGTTCCGCGTGAGATCGATTTTATCGCAACTAAAGGGGGGAAAAAGGTCTATATCCAATCAGCGTATGCAATGCTGACCGAGGAAAAGCAAGAAAGTGAATTGAAGCCTTTCTCGTTGACAGGAGATTCTTTCCCTAAAATTGTTGTTCGGCATGATATCGGCAAGCGCTTTTATGACGATAACGGAATCCTTAATATCGAAGTGATAGACTTTTTACTGGATGATAACATTATGTAATTTAATGATAAAAGTGAGATTGTGGTAAGATGAAATATATAAATGGAATTCAAATATCAGAATTAAGATTGATAGTTCATAGCACCATTTTTACGATATTGCTTCTAGGATTGGTGGTTGTCATAGGCTTTTGGGTATATACTTCTTTGACAATGAAGAACCCAAAAGAAAAAGAACACCTACGAAAGCTCAAAGAAAAAGCGCAAAGCGACGAGCTTGCAAAAAAACAGCTTGAAAAGCTTGAACGTAGAAACAAGCGCAGAAATAAGCGAGAGAAAGAAAACATCATTACAGACATTTTTATTTGGAGCATATCTGTTTGTGTGGGTGTCGCTATCTTGGCTTGGGGTATCATTCCGGGGTGGACAGATTATATTCGGAAAGATTATGTTGTTTACAAAGGGGAAATTACCGTTTATCAGCAAATGAGGAGTTCACGCATAGAGCTTGAAGACGGTACTGTCGTTTGGGGAATTGGTGATTTTGATGAACACGATACCTATGGAACGGTAGTTTATTCAAGGAGAACGAAGCAGTTTCTTGGAGGAAATTGATTTGTAACAAGCGGCATCATCCAAGGGAGAGTAGTGTGATATAATAGGGACAACACATTTACACACAAAATTTAATATTTTCGGACAAAAGACTGTTGTCCCTTATTGAACTCACACATGGTGCATGTTCTATAAGGGACAATGTTTTTATTATCTCGCCATCATCGGCATATTGACCAGCATGTTTTCCAGAAAGATGCCGTAGCCCGTGGTGGGATCGTTGATCAGCACGTGCGTGACCGCGCCGACCAGCTTGCCGTTCTGGATGATCGGGGAGCCTGACACGAGTGTGGTCAAGTAGGGACAACACATTTTTACAGATTATGTACTGTTTCGACACTGTTTGTTAAGAAAATCGCTTTTTTGTCTTGTTTTCTAAATATATTTTGTGACTTGAACGTGTGACATACAGTTCTTTTTCTTGTTTTTTAATATTTATTATCTAATTCATCTCTTGGATGATTCCTTTGTTTATGGCAAAATAGTGGGAGCGTATTTATGCGTTGTCAGCGAAAGCATAGTATAGCTTTTTGCCACACCGTTGCGCATTTTCAAGATTGCGAGTTTTTTGTCAAGTTCTTCCATTGAGGCGGCGCAAATTTTGAGCAGACAGTCATATTCCCCCGTTATCGCATAGCACTCGAGAATATCGCAATCTCCTTCCACATAGCTGAAAAACGGCTCGGTGTGCTCTATTGATTTTAGTGTAATAAGCACAAATGAAAGTATCGGCTTGCCTATCTTTTTATTATCTGTAATTATTGTAAAATGTTTTATTATTCCATCCTTTTTTAGCGTGCGTATGCGTTTGTTGATAGCAGGAATTGAATAACAAAGCTCTCGTGATAGCTCCGTTGCGGTAATGTCGGAACCTTTTGATAGCATTTCAATAATTTTAGCATCTGTTTTATCCATTTTTTGCACCTCGAAATATTTTAACTATATTATACAGTAATGTTTATAAAAAGTCAATATTATATAGAAAATGACAAAAATTTAAGTAAATATATAAAAAAGTTAAAATTCGATTTTCGGAAAATGTATATTTTGTGCAATCCGGTTTTATATTTTAGCAAAAGATAATATGAAATAAAAAACGATTTTTGACATATGCGATTTATGGTTGTATAATTAATTACAAAAATGCTTGGAGGACAAATTATGATATTTGATTACGATAAATATTACACGAGGGCAGTCGAGCTTTACCGCGACTTGCACAAATGTGCTGAGGTTGGATTTGAGCTTGACAGCACTGTTGCAATTGTCAAGGAAGAACTTTAAGCCTTGGGATTATGTCTTAGAATGTAAATGAGGTTAAATATGATAAATAGACAGAGCTTAAGTGATGCAGCGCGGAATGCAATGCCTTCCGGTGTCAGAAGAATGTTCGAGCTGGCAAAGAATTATGATGATTCTATCAATTTAACGCTTGGAGAGCCCGGGTTTACTACGCCGACGCATATGATTGAGGCGGCGATAGAATCGCTCCGCGCGGGAAAGACCAAATATACGCCTAATGCGGGTATCAAACCTCTTCGCAACGCTATTGCTCATAAGCTTTGGGTTGAGAATGGTATTAAGTGTGATCCCGACAAGAATCTTATTGTCACAGCAGGTGCGACACAGGGATTGATGCTCGCTATAGCAACAGTCGTTGATAAAGGTGACGAGGTCATTATTCAAGGACCCAACTGGCCGGATTATAAGGGACAGATTGACACGGTTGGCGGAAAAACAGTTTATGCGTGTGTGAGTGAAGAAAACGGTTTTAAGATGACTGCTGATATCATTGAGCCACTGATTACGGATAAAACAAAGCTGATAATTATCAATTCGCCCTCTAACCCTACAGGCGGTGTGCTGGATGAGCAGGATTTGAAGGCAATTGCTGCAATTGTAAAAAAGTACAAAATATTTACCATTTCCGACGAGCCTTATGAAAAGCTGGTTTACGACGGTTTTGAGCAAAAGAGCCTTGCAGCTGTAGACGATGGACTTGAGGAGTATGTCATCACCATTAACAGCCTTTCAAAAACCTATGCGATGACAGGATTTCGTGTAGGATACATCTGCGCCAACGAGAGAATTATGCAAGAGATGATAAAGCTCCAGGAATTTATGATTGCAAGCATTCCCGAACCGATGCAGATGGCGGCGACCGAAGCTCTTTACAACGGTCAGAAGGATGTAGATGAAATGGTCGCATATTACGAACGCAACCGCAGTTTGATCGTGAATGGACTTAATCGTATCAACGGCTTCTCCTGTTACAACCCCAAAGGTGCGTTTTACGTATTTCCCAATATTACGGGCTTCGGTATGAACTCTGTGGAAACTGCCGAATATATCCTCGAAAAGACTCATGTAGTTACTGCCCCGGGAAGCGCATTTGGAGATGGGGGCGAAGGTTTTATCAGAATATGCTACGCCTCAAAATACGAAAAGATTAAAGAAGCGCTTGACCGTATGGAAGCAGCGTTTGGAAAAAAGGAGATATGAAAATGATAACTTCAAGAGAGTTTATACTTAATCTAACAAAGAATATGACACCAAAGTTTCGTTATGACTTCAAAGAGGATTATAAGGCTTGGAAGGAGCGCGCAAAGGAAAAGCTTGAGGACCTTCTCGGACTTCCGCTTGAAAAGGCAAAATGCGATAATTTTAAAGCCGAAGCGCCGGAAATTAAGGGCGACCTCACATACATAAGATTTACCTTTGAGAGCGAGGATGGATACGAGGTTCCCGCCTGCCTCGTTAAGAAAACCGACCATGTCGGAAAAGTCCCTCTCGTTATATGCCTCCAGGGGCACAGCACGGGTATGCATATATCCCTTGGTGAAACAAAATATCCGGGTGACGTAATAGAGGGCGGACGAGATTTTGCAGTCAGAGCGGCGCACGAGGGCTGCGTTGCAATTGCAATAGAGCAAAGATATATGGGTGTTTCAGGCTTTGGCGGAACTGACGGCAGACCTGCCTGTCTTCACGGAAACGATGATGCAGGTCACGCAAACGGAACGCTTCTTATCGGAAGATGTGCTATCGGTGAGAGAGTATTTGACGTTATGAGAACCATAGATGTGGCGCTTATTAATTTCGCCGACATAATAGACGAAAACAAGATTATCGGCATTGGTAACTCGGGCGGAGGAACGGCAACATTCTATGCTGCTTGCATTGACGAGAGAATTTCTATCGGTGTTCCTTCCTGCGCTGTTTGTACTTTTGAGGACTCTATAATGGGGATGTACCACTGCTATTGCAACTATGTTCCCGGCATCAGAAAATATTTTGATATGGGTGATATCGCAGGACTTATGGCTGAACGTAAGCTCGTTATAGTTTCCGGAAAAATTGACAGAATTTTCCCAATAAACGGAGCAAAGGAAAGCTTTGAAATAGCGAAGGGTGTATTCAACCACATTGGAAACGGCGATAACGTTTATCATGTTGTTGGCGACGGCGGACATCAGTTCTATCCCGACGAGGTATGGCCTATAATCCACGAGCTTCTCAAGAAATGTTAATATAAAATAAGCTTTGCTCGACAAGAGCGTTATTATATTATCGGGAGATTTTTCGGTATCAGAGGTCAGCGTGCTCTGCTGTTATGCTGTGCCATGTCATTTTTCAAGAGAAAATTTCCAACGAGTCGGAATTTCGCCTATCATATTCACTATGCGGTAAGGTGGAATGTCCACTTATCAAGGCAATCTCCGAAAAAATACCGAGACCATACGCTGTAAATGATTTAGAGATAATATTTAATGGGATTCGCTTTGATGCAAATACAGATCAAATATGTAAAATAACATCCTCTTCTAATGGTTTTGATTCCCCTGTTGGTAATTATATATCGTATGAGCGTTCAAATTACGGTAGCGAAAAGCACTCGTACATTCAATTTTCTGCCGATGATGATAATGTTGAATCAATGCGTTCGATCTTCTTTAAATTTGCTAAAAACATCGGTGGTAAATACGAGGGAACGTAGTATCACTCATAGGGGGCATCATCCAAGGGATACCAGTGTGATATAATAGGGACAACATATCATTAATAAATTTCACATAAAAATCGGACAAAAGACTGTTGTCCCTTATTGAACTCACACATGGTGCATGTTCTATAAGGGACAATGTTTTTATTATCTCGCCATCATCGGCATATTGACAAGCATGTTTTCCAGAAAGATGCCGTACCCCGTGGTGGGATCGTTGATGAGAACATGTGTTACCGCGCCGACGAGCTTGCCGTTCTGGATGATCGGGGAGCCAGACATTCCTTGCACGATGCCGCCCGTCAAGGCAAGCAGGTCCGGGTCGGTGACGGTGACCGTAAAGCATTTTGAGCCCTTTGCATCACGGTTGACGTTTGAGATCTTTATGTCGTATTTGCAGATCTTGTTGTGATCTACAGCGCATAAAATATAGGCGTCTCCCTCCTCAATGTCCTCACGCAAGCCAACGGGGAGCGGCTCGTTCGGGCATTCCGGCACGTCGGAGAACATTCCCCACACGCCGCACGAGGAGTTGCCCAGGAGTGCGCCCACCTTGCCCGTGTTAAAGTAGCCCTTCAGCTCTCCGGGCTTTCCTGCCTCCCCCTTGACAATGGCGGAGATGGTCACGTCCGACACCGTGCCGCGTTTCATTTGGATCAGGGCTCCCGTGTCGGCATCGCAAATGCCGTGCCCAAGCCCTGCAAAGGCGCCCGTGTCGGGAAAGATAAAGGTGACCGTCCCGATCCCGGCGCCGCTGTCGCGTACCCAGATGCCGGTCTTGTATCGGGATTCTGCCGGGCACCAGCTCGGTTGCAGAACAGTCTCAAACTCGCGGTTGCCGCGCTTGCACAAAAGACGCAGGGATTTGCCCTCGCAGGCTTCAATGCGTCGGGTCAGGTCTGCGGCATTTGCAAGCTTTTCGCCGTTGATCTGCAAAATGAGATCCTTTGTGTGCAGACCTGCCTCAGCGGCGGGATTGACGGAGCCGTTTTTGGTCTCCACCGCACCAAAGCCGACGATCATGACCCCATCGGTATAAAATTTTACGCCAAACGGCATGCCGCCGGGATAAAGCGTGAGCTGCTCAACGTCCTCGGGCAAGGGCGTGGCGGTGTCCGCCGCGACCGCAGGGGAGAGCAGGGTGGTGCATGGGATGGGATCTGCGAGGTCGGGGGATGGGATGAGGTGATTGCTCATGGCGAAAACGGACTCCTTATGAGGGGGTTCAGCCAACACCTGCGGCGTATTTGCAAATACGGCGGCAAGCATCAACAGAAAGCAGCACAGGAGCTTCCAAAATCTTTTTTTCATTTTTCTGTACCTTTCTTCTGCGGTGCAAAGAGGCTCTGCACACGTCGTTTTGCGAGCGGCAATCGGCACTTTCTTGTGGGTGACATGATAAAAGGGATCGGCGCATGCGCTTTTCCCACAACGTGTAGCCGGTTGCCCGTTTGCTGATACTAATGTGTGCGGACGACCTCTTTTTCATGTGTAACAATGATAACCATTCTCGCCGTTTTTTTAGCGACTCATTTACAAATAAATTATTTTCCGTTCACAAAATCGTGTTGAAAAACGCGGTTGGGGGGAATATAATTTATTTGTAAACTAATTGAACCGGAGGAAGAAGATGGAAGAAAAGAAGCGCGGTCAAGAGGGCGCACAAACGGATTTTGTTCCCACGCCGCCCATGCTCGTCAACGAAATTTCACGATTGTTTTTTGCAAAGCTGAAAACCAGCGCACCCGGATGCGAGATCGCGCAGGAGAGCGCACGCCTGATCATGCGAGCGTTGCGCCGTCACAACGGCGTCAGCCAATTGCGCCTGGCTGAATTGACGCATCTCAAAACGCCAACCGTCAGCGTGACACTCAAGCGCATGGAGGCGATCGGGCTTGTTCGCCGCGAGTCGGATGCGATGGATCTGCGCGTGACGCACGTGTATCTGACCGAGCTTGGCGAGGAGCACAATCGCCGCGTGCACGAGACCTTGCATGCAATCGATGCACAGCTGATGCAAAATTTTTCACCCGAGGAGACCGAAGTATTGCGGAAGCTTCTGGAAAGAATGCGTGACAATATTTTGCCCGAGGAATGCAAAAAGCATGCATGTGATTAAGGAAGAAAAACGAACAAAGTGTTTACAAGAAACGACACGGGAGGAAAAATTTTGAAAAAAAGCTTGTTATCTTACATCAAGCCCTACCTCTTCCTTGCCATCATCTCGCCCATTATGATGATGTGCGAGGTGCTTGCCGATCTTTGTCTGCCGTTTTTGATGTCCTACATTGTGGACTTCGGCATTTTGGAAAACGGCTTGCAGGCAATTTACGAGGAGGCCGGCTTTCCCCTATGGGTAATGCAAACGCTGTATGGGGAAGCGTTTACGCAATTTCAGATCATCGTCACCTTTGGCGTTATGATGCTGCTCATTACGCTGGTGGGCGGCTTTTTCGGCACGTTTTGCGCCTACACCTCAGCGCGTGCGGCGCAGGGCTTTGGACACGATCTGCGCAGGGATGCCTACCGCCGCGTTATGTCGCTCTCCATCGAGCAGACCGACCGCTTTACCACGGGCTCTTTGGTGACAAGAATGACCAACGACATCTCCATGGTGGTGGAATTTGTGGAGATGATCACGCGTCACTTTGTGCGTGCACCCATGTTCTTTGTCGGCGGAACGGTCATGCTGCTGTTGCTCAACGTCAACTTCGGAACGGTGCTTTTGTGTGCGTTGCCCGTGTTGGCAATTACCATCTTTTTGGTGCTTCGCCGTGCGGTGCCGATGTATTCCGTCATTCAGAAAAAGCTGGATAACGTCAACTCGGTCGTTCAGGAGAACGTCAGCGGCGCGCGTGTGGTCAAGGCGTACGTCAGCGAGGATTTTGAAAACGAACGCTTCGGTCGCGCCAACGAGGAGCTTTGCTCGGTCAATTATCGGGTGCTCAAGCTCATGGCAATCGTCACGCCCATGCTCAACGTCATTCAAAACGGAGCGGTCATCGCGCTGATCTACATCGGAGCCATCGACCTGCAAAACGGCTTTGCGGGCATGAGCACGGGTACGGTCATGGCAGGTGTGACCTACGTGACGCAGGTGGTGCACTCGTTGATGATGGCAACCAATATGTTTCAATCCATCTCCCGCGCCATGGCGTCGGCAAAGCGCGTGCGCGAGGTCATGGATACCGAGCCTGTTATCGTCAGCGGCACGCGTACGGGAGAGCAGACGCCGATCGCGATCTCCTTCAAGGACGTTTCCTTCCGCTATCCCGGCACGGTTGGCGAGCCGATTTTGAAGCACGTCGATCTTGACGTGCGCCGTGGGGAAACGCTTGCCGTCATTGGTGCCACGGGCTGCGGAAAGAGCTCGCTTGTGGGCTTGATCCCGCGTTATTACGATGCCACCGAGGGCGTGGTAGAGATCGACGGCGTGCCGATCCGGGAATACGACCTGACGGCGTTGCGCAAAAAAATGGGCTACGTATTGCAAAAGAGCGAGCTCTTTTCGGATACCGTGGCAAACAATATCCGCTGGGGAGACGAGAACGCCGACATGGAGCAGATCCGCACAGCGGCAAGGATCGCGCAGGCAGACGACTTCATTACGGGCTTTGCCGAGGGGTACGATACCTTCGTTGCCGAAAAGGGCGCGTCCCTGTCGGGAGGGCAGAAGCAACGCCTTTCCATTGCGCGCGCCTTGACGCGCCGCCCCGAGATCCTGATTCTGGACGACGCCACCTCGGCACTCGACCTTGCCACCGAGGCAAAGCTGCAAAAGGCGATGCGCGAGTATCTGAAGGATACCACGGTCATCATGATCGCGCAACGCATTGCAAGCGTCAAGCACGCCGACCGCATTGCAGTCATTGAAAACGGCAGGATCGTGGATTGCGCACCGCACGAGGAATTGATGCGCACCAGCGAGACCTACCGCGATATTTATCGGTCGCAGATGAAGCAGACCGAGGAAGGAGGTGCGGTATGAGCAAGCAGGAAAACAGAGCAAGCACCCCCGATAATCCCCCCGTCATTCGCTTTGGCGGTCCCGGGGGAAGAGGCGGCCCCGGTGGGGGCGGACCGATGGCGGCGCGCATGAACGCCGAAAAGCCCAAAAACACCAAAAAGACTCTGGTGCGTCTGTTGCAATATATAGGCAAGAGCAAAGCCGTTGTGTTGGTGCTTCTGGGCATCATGCTGGCGGTCACGGCGGCGGATCTGTTGGGACCCTTCTTTCAGGCAAAGGCGATCGACACCTTTTCGGTCGATCCCGTTACGGGTTGGTTGACGGTGGATATGCAAAGCTTGCAGGTCTATCTTGTCGTTATGGCAGTCGTTTTTATTTTCAGCTCGGCACTCTCCTTCTTCCAGGGCATCCTCTCTGCAAGATTGGCACAGCAGACCGTGCAGGTGATGAGGAGCGACCTGTTCCGTAAGATCTCGCGCCTGCCCATCAGCTACACCGACCGCCACCGTCACGGTGACATCATGTCACGCATGACAAACGACGTTGAAAACGTTTCCAACGCGATCTCGCAGTCGGTCACCACGCTCTTCTCCTGCGTCATCATGCTGGTGGGGGCACTCGTCATGATGATGTACTACAGCTGGCAGATGACGTTGATCGCAATCGTCACCATTCCGCTTTCCATTTTCATCTCCTCGGCACTCGGCAAGCTGATGCGCAAGCATTTCGTGCGCCGTCAAAAGCTGCTCGGACAGCTCAACGGGCAGGTGGAGGAGACCGTGACCTCCTATAAGACCGTGGTTGCATACGGAAAGGAGGAGGAATCGGTCGAAAAGTTTGGTGCCATCTCGCACGAGCTTCGCTCCTGCGCCATCCGCGCACGCGTGTGGGGCTCCATCATGGGGCCGATCATGAACTTTGTGGGAAATCTGCAATACGTGCTGATTGCTGCAACGGGCGGTTGGATGGTCATCAACGGTGTTGTCAATCACCTTACGGGTCAGCTGATCTCGGTGGGTAGCGTGCAGGCAATGCTGCAGTATTCCAAAAAGTTCACGCACCCCATCAATCAGATCGCAAATCAATATTCCGGCATTCTGACAGCGCTTGCAGGCGCGGAGCGCATCTTTGAGATCATGGATCAGGCAGACGAGATCGACGAGGGCACGCGAAAGATCTGTACAGATGAAGTGTGCGGCGAGATCGTGTTCCGTGACGTGCATTTTGGATATCTGCCCGACGAGCCCGTGCTCAAGGGCTTGGATCTGACCGTTCGTCCGGGGCAAAAGATCGCCATTGTCGGTGCAACGGGCTCGGGCAAGACCACCGTGGTCAATCTGCTCACGCGCTTTTACGAGACCGACAGCGGCTCCATCACCGTGGACGGTGTGGATATCCGCGAGATCCCCAAGGCAGACCTGCGCCGTATGATCGCCATCGTTCTGCAGGATACGGTGCTCTTTAAGGATACCATTGCAAACAACGTCAAGTACGGTCGTGCAGATGCCTCCGACGAGCGGATGCATAACGCCGCACGCGTGGCACGTGCCGACCACTTTATCGATCGCTTGCCCGATGGCTACGCGACGATGCTTGCCGAGGGAGGCTCCAACCTCTCGCAGGGACAGCGTCAGCTGCTTGCCATTGCGCGTGCGGTGCTGGCAGATCCCAAGATCCTGATTCTGGACGAGGCGACCTCCAACGTCGATACCCGTACCGAAATGCACATTCAGCAGGCAATGGTGGCGCTGATGAAGAATCGCACCTCGCTGATCATTGCGCACCGTCTTTCCACCATTCAGGATGCGGATGCCATCGTGGTCATCAAAAACGGCCGCGTTGCCGAAATGGGCGACCACGAAACTCTGTTGCGCTTAGGCGGTGAATATGCACAGCTCTACAGCAACCAATTTGCAGGCGTTGCGACCTGAAGCCCTTTGAAAAACGCAAGAGCCGATCCAAATTTCGGATCGGCTCTTGACTTTTTTACGGGGGTACTGTATAATAAAGGTTGTAGATCGCACCAAAATTATGCACGGTGCGACAAAAGGAGGACATCAATGAACGAACAGAAAATGATCATCCCTACCGATGCGGATATCGCACGTGTGAAGGGACTTGGATTTTTGAGAGATAAGACCACTCCCGATTGCTTCAATGCGCGCGTCATCACCCGAAACGGAAAGGTGAGTGCCGAGACGCTGATTGCAGTTGCGGAGGCGGCAAAAAAATACGGCAACGGTGAGGTTGCCATGACCACGCGTATGACCATGGAGGTACAGCGCATTCCGTACGCCAACATCGAGGCGTTCTGCGCCGATCTTGCAGAGCACGGCTTGGAGACGGGCGGCACGGGACCCAAGGTGCGTCCCGTTGTTTCCTGCAAGGGTACCACCTGCCAATACGGTCTGATCGACACCTTCGCGCTCTCCGAGCAGATCCACGAGCGCTTTTATAAGGGCTATCACGGCGTCAAGCTGCCGCACAAATTCAAGATCGGCGTGGGCGGCTGTCCCAACAACTGCGTCAAGCCCGATCTGAACGACCTTGGCATCATCGGTCAAAGAGTGCCGCACGTCAATGAGGAAAAGTGCCGCGGCTGTAAGCTTTGTCAAATTGAAGCGGGCTGTCCCATCAAGGTGGCAAAGCTGGTGGACGGAAAGGTGGTCATCGATCCCGACGCCTGCAATCATTGCGGCAGATGCATCGGCAAATGCCCCTTTGGTGCCGTAGAGCAGGAGACGGTGGGATACCGCATCTACGTTGGCGGTCGCTGGGGCAAAAAGGTTGCCAGAGGCAAGGCGCTGGATCGCATTTTTACCGATGAGGCAGAAGTGCTCTCGATGGTAGAAAAGTGCATCCTTCTCTTCCGTGACAAGGGCGTGGCAGGGGAGCGCTTTGGCGATACGATTGCAAGACTCGGCATGGATGAGGTACAAAAGATCCTGTATTCCAACGAGCTGTTGGAGCGTGCCGATGCAATTCTTGCTGAATGACACAAAACGCGTGCGCCGTTTGCTGTTCCGTCTTTGCGTATGTGCCTTGACAGTGGGAATGCTCCTCTCACTCGTTGCCTGCGGCGACGGAGAGGGGAGCACTCCTCCGACGAATGCATACACCTTTGTGGATGACGTTGGAACGGAGATCTGCATCTCCACGCGACCGGGGCGTGTTGCCGTTCTCTTTTCTTCTTTTGCGGATATTTGGGTATGCGCAGGCGGTGAGGTGGCAATCACGGTGGGCGAGGCTGTCGAGCGCGGCTTTGCGGATACGTCTGCGATTCTTGTGGACGATGGTGCCGGAAAGACCGTAAACCTGGAGGCGCTGATCGCCGCCGCACCGGAGCTGGTCATCTGCTCTGCCGATATCGAAAAGCAGGTACAAGCGGCACGCGTGCTCAATCAAAACGGCATTCCTGCCGCATGCTTTACGGTAGAGAGCTTTGATCAGTATTTGCGCGTGCTGAAGATCTTTACCGATCTGACCGAGCGACCCACGGCGTACAAGACGCACGGTACCGAGGTGCAGGCACGGATCGATGCCATGCTGGAGCAGCTGGAAGGGCGCGAACCGACGCACGGGCAGATCCTGTTCATACGCGCAGGTTCAAGCTCTTCCTCCACCAAGGCAAAGAACCCGAGCCAGCATTTTGCCGCCGCAATGCTCGAGCAGATCGGAACGTATAATATCGCTCAGGCGGCACCCGTTTTGCTGGATGGGTTGAGCATTGAGGAGATCTTGCGCGCCGACCCCGACTATATTTTCATTTCCACCATGGGGGATGCGGATGCGGCAAAGCAGAACGTGGACGCGCTGTTTCAAAGTGAGGCATGGAGCACCTTGCGCGCGGTACAAGACAAGAATTACGTCTATCTTCCAAAAGACTTGTTCCAGTTCAAGCCGAATGCGCGTTGGGACGAGGCTTATGAATATCTGATCGGTTTGGTGTATGGAGATGAAGCATCGTAAAAAAATACAAATGCTTGTGCTGTTGGGCGTCCTTTTGATCCTGACGGCTTTGGCGGCGCTGTTTTTCGGGGGGAGCAAGCTCTCCCCGTCCCAGGTGCTGTCGGGCTTGCTGGGGGGAGAGGGCGTCAGCGGCGTGATCCTGCGCGCCGTGCGCTTACCGCGTGTGCTGGCAGGCGTGCTTGCGGGCGTGGGACTTGCGGTGTCGGGATGCTTACTGCAAAGTGTGACCGACAACGGCTTGGCAAGCCCGAATATCATCGGCGTCAACGCAGGTGCGGGTGCGGCGGTGATCTGCCTGCTTTTTTTCTTTCCGCGTGCAACGGCGGCAATGCCGTTTGCCGCTTTTTTGGGGGCGCTTGCAGCTACCTTATTGATCGTGGCATTGGCACGCCGCATCGGAATGCGGAGGTCAAGCGTGATATTGGCAGGCATGGCGCTGACTGCCATTCTGAATGCCGTCATTTCCTTTTTGTCGCTGTTGGATAGCGACGTGCTGGCAACGTACAGCTATTTTTCGGTGGGCGGACTTTCGGGGGTGAGCCTTGATCGTCTGTGGTTGCCGCTTGCGTTCATTTGCTTGGCATTGGGGCTTTCGGTGCTTTTCTCGCGCCGCTTGATGGTGCTGTCCTTGGGGGATGGCATGGCGTTGTCGTTGGGCGTTCCCGTCAAGCGCATGCGCCTGCTTGCCCTGGTGTGTGCCTCGGCTTCTGCCGCGGCGGCGGTCAGCTTTGCGGGTCTGCTTGGCTTTGTCGGGTTGATCGTGCCGCATCTGGCGCGCCGTTTGGTTGGGGAGGACCTGCGCTTTTTATTGCCTGCCTCCGCTATGACGGGCGGCATTCTGGTGGTTCTTGCAGACCTGGTAGGGCGCACGCTGTTTGCCCCCACCGAGGTTCCCGTGGGAATTGTCATGGCGTTGATCGGTGCTCCCTTCTTTTTGATTTTGCTGTTGGGAGGGAAGAAGCATGCTTGAACTGCACAACGTCGGTGTTTCCATCGGCAAGAAGCGCGTTTTAAAGGACGTGTCGTTCTCCCTTCCCGGGGAGTCGCTGACCGTTCTGGTCGGAAAAAACGGAAGCGGAAAAACCACTCTGCTTTCCGCCGTCAACGGGGAGCGCGCCCATACGGGTGAAATTTTACTTGACGGGGTGGCTCTTGCGTGCCTGAGTGCGAGGGAGAGAGCCAAACGCATCGCTTTTTTGCCGCAGTATTTGCGCGCTCCCGCTATCAGCCTTGAGGAGCTGGTATTCATGGGGCGCAATCCCTATCTGGAGTTGGGGCGCCGTCCTTCCCGCGAGGATGCGGAATCCGTGGAGGAGGCAATTGCCTCCATGGGCTTGCAGGAGCTGCGCGAGCGCCGCGTGGATCTGCTGTCCGGCGGAGAGCGGCAAAAGGCATATCTTGCCATGATACTCGCGCAAAAAACGCCGCTTTTGATGCTGGATGAACCAACCACGTATATGGATCCCTCCTTTACGCATACGATGTTAGGGCATTTGAAGTGCCTTTGCAAGCGTGAAAAAAAGACGATCCTTGTGGTGATGCACGACCTCAATTCGGCGATCCGCTATGCCGATCATTTGGCAGTGCTGGAGGAGGGGCGGCTCTCCTTTTTCGGCACGCGAGAGGAATGCTTGCAAAAAGGCGTGATTGAAGCAGCCTTTTCGGTGCGCCGCTTTGAAGCGGACGGGCGGATCTTTTTTGAAGGAACGGATGAAGAAAAATGAATAACGTAATATTGATCGGTATGCCCACGTGCGGCAAAAGCACGATTGGCGTTCTTTTGGCAAAGATGCTTGGGTATCGCTTTCTGGACTCGGATCTTTTGATCCAGGAACAAAAGGGGAAGCTCTTGCACGAATTGATCGCGGAGCGGGGCGCCGAAGGGTTTATTGAAATAGAAAACGAGGTCAACGCCTCCATCCAAGCCTCACGTACCGTCATTGCCACGGGCGGCAGTGCCGTGTACGGCAAGGAGGCGATGGAGCATTTGAAGTGCATGGGTACCGTGGTGTATTTGCGCATTGACTATGCAACGCTGCGTGCTCGCCTTGGCGATTACGTGCACCGCGGCGTCGTAATGCCAAAGGGGTACACGTTGCAAATGATGTATGACGAACGCGCCGCGCTGTACGAGCGGTACGCGGACGTGACGGTGGATACCGGAGCGCGAACAGAGCTTGGCGCGGTGCTTGAGCAAATTTGCAAAGCACTTGGACAATAGGACGGAGAATGGAATAAAAGCGGAACGGCGTTCATATGTTTTATCACAAACTAATTGAACAGCGGGAGGCTTTTATTATGTTCGTTTATTCTTTGCGCGCAAGCACCGTAAAGCTGGTTGGCGTCATTTGCGTTGCGCTCACGGTGCTCATCACTCTGATCGCCTTTGTTCCAACCTACGCATTTTCCGCACCGCCGTCCGCAGATGCGGATGCCGACGTGCACTATTCCTATGATAAGGTCAAAACTGCCGAGGACGCGGCAAAATTCCTGACGCAATTCGGCTGGACCGTGGACGCCACCCCCGTGGAGGAAAAAGCGGTCACCATTCCTGCAGAATTCGATAAGATCTTTTCCGCATACAATGAAATGCAAAAGGCGCAGGGGTGTAATCTTTTAAAATACAAAAACAAGGACGTGACGCGCTATACCTTCTCCGTAACCAATTACGAGGGCTACGAGGGGACGGTGTACGCAAACGTGCTGGTCTACCGCAACCGCGTCATCGGTGGGGATATCTGCTCGGCAGACGTGGCAGGCTTTGTGCACGGCTTCGAGAAGCAATAACGGGCGGAAGCGACGCTTGGGCGTTGTCGACGCAAGGATACAAAAAAACAACGGATGGAGAAATGAAAGATGAATTGGGCGGAGCTGTTTTCAACGCCGCAGGCAGTCGTTGCGCAATGCATCGGCTTTGTTGCCATGGGCGTGGCACTGTTTATTTATACCTTTCGGGATCGACGCAGGATCCTGCTTGCAAAAATGCTTGCCGACCTTTTGTGGGTGGCGCATTACGGACTCCTGGGCGCGTGGTCAGGGAGCTTGATCAATGCGGTCAATACGGCAAGAGAGGGTGTGTTTTATCATAAGGAGCACCGCGCGTGGGCACGGAGCATTGTATGGCCGATCCTGTTTCTTGTTTTAAATGCAGGATGTACGGCACTTTCATGGCAGGGCTGGCTCAGCCTGCTCCCCATGCTGGGTTCCTCTCTCAACGTGCTGGGGCTTTGGTGCAGCAACCCCACCAGATTGCGCCTGGTCTCCCTCCCTGCGCAAACGTTGTGGGAGGTTTATTCCATCGCTGTCGGTGCAATTCCAAGCATCATCGTGAATGCAATTTCCATCACCTCTATCCTTATCGCTCTCATCCGCGAGTGGGTGGAACGCCGAACAGGAAAAGAAACAACGTAAAAAAAGAACGTTTGTCATCTGCTGACAAACGTTCTTTTTTATGGGATCGCGCAATCGCTTACAGCTGGATTTCGCAATAGGCAATGGCAGTGCGACGCCACGTGTAGGTGATAAAAAGTCGATCGCCGTGGGAGATCACCGCAGGATAGGAGTACTCACCCTCATCGTTTTCCAGCTGCAGTGCCTCAAAAAAGCTGTTTCCGCCGTCGGAGGAAAGCAGAACGGAGAGAGGCGTGCGTTTTCCCCAATCATCCTTTACGGGGTTGCAGACCAAGGCAAGGCGCCCGTCTGCCGTCATAACGCAGTCAATGCCGCTGTTGTTGTTGGGGAGGTCCGTCGGATACGCCTCGCACCAGCTTTTTCCTCCGTCGCATGAATCGCTTCGGTAGATGTGACCGTCGTTGCTGCGCATCAGGGCGTGTACAGAGCCGTCTTTCGCCTCCCAAAGTGTGGGTTGGATCAGATTGACGCGCCCGTTGGTAGGAATATCGATCTTTTGCCAACCGTGCGACGCGTCATAGAGGTCCACAAAGGGCTTCCATACACCGCGCTCTGTAGAGGCGGGTGCCAAAAGCGTGCCGCTTGAGGTATAGATTGGCTTATTCTTGACCGGACCGCGTCCTCCCGATCGATCGCCCGGAATGAATTCGTGCGGAGTACTTGGTTCAAAGGTGGCGTCAAGCGTGACCGTCATCGTTTTCCAATCGGGGATCGTTTCCCCCACCTTGTAGCAAAGGTGAACGGTGCCGTCCTTTTGCACAAACAGAACGGGATTCCAATGTGCAATCTGCTTTTTTGACGGAATGCGCCGCGCATCACTCCACACCCCGTCCTTGCCGACAGTGTACCAAATGCCAACGTCGGGGTGCTTTTCGTGCGTGCCTGCAAACCATGCGCATATCACCGTTCCATCTGCCAACCGAACCAGTGTGGAGGCGTGGCAGGAGGGGACGGATGGTGTTCCCGTGAAAACAAATTCTTTTTTTAACAGCTTCATTTCAATTCCCTCAAGAATGTCATCGTTTTGTTTTCGCTGTTGGCAAAAAACTCGGAGAGCACCACATACTCCCGATAGAGTTTTGCGTAGGCTTTGGTATTTTGGGGGTTGGGCTGATAGGAGCGTGCGCTGATCTGCTTGAGCTTGCACGCGGCATCGGCAAGCGAGGGGAAGCCGTTTTCATTGACCGCTCCCAGCAGGGCGCTGCCGTAGGCGCACGCCTGCGCCGTTCCCGAAAGACGGATCTCACGTCCAAGCACGTCGGCGTAGATCTGCATCAGCATTTCATCCTTTTCGGCAATGCCGCCTGCGGCGTAGATCTTGTCGATCACAATCCCGTTCTGCTCGTACAGATCAAGGATGCGCTTTGTTCCGTAGGCGGTGGATTCGATCAGGGCACGGTAGATCTGCTCGGGTCGGGTATTTAGATTCAGCCCTAAGATCACACCGCTAAGATCGCCGTTGACGTAGGGCGTGCGGTTGCCGTTGAACCAATCCAGCGCCAAAAGTCCGCCTGCACCCGGCGGCAGGAGCGACGCCTTCTTGCGCAAATACTTGTGCACGTTTATGCCTTGTTCACGGGCGTCCTCCGCGTAGGCGGCGGGGAGGCAGTTGCTCACAAACCACTCAAAGCTGTCGCCCACCGAGGTCTGTCCTGCCTCAAAGGCATACAAGCCGTCGATGATACCGTCCTTGACATAGCCCGAAATTCCGGGAACGTTTGTTTTTTTGTCCCCCAAAAGAATGTGACAGCTTGACGTTCCGATGATCATCAAAAGCTCACCCGCCTGCGTAATGCCAAGCGCGGGGAGCGCGGCGTGTGCGTCGATGAAGGCGGGAGCGACGGGTGTGCCCTCCAACAGTCCCGTTTGCGCCGCCATTTCCTTTGTGACGGTGCCTGCCCTTTGCGAGAGCTTGATGACTTCGGTGGAGATTTTGGTTCCAATGATCCCGTGGAGTGCGGGGTGGAGCGCTGTAAAGAAGGCGTCGTCGGGGTATCCGCTCTCTTCGTTCCACATCGCCTTAAAGCCCGTAGTGCAAACGGAGTGCGTTTCCTTACCCGTCAGCATCCAAACGATCCAGTCTCCCGCCTCGATAAAGCGGAAGGTGCGGTCGTACACCGCGGGGGCTTTGTTGAGGATCTCCAAAACCTTCGGAAAGAGGAATTCGCAGGAGATCGTACCGCCGTAGCGATCCAACCACGGAGCCTCCGTGCGCTTGGCAAGGGCGTTGATGGCGTCTGCCTCTGCCTGCGCGGCGTGGTGCTTCCACAGCTTGACATAGGCGTGTGGTTCGTTTTCAAATTCTTTTGTAAAGCAAAGTGGTGTTCCGTCCTCCAACACGGGCAGAATGGTCGAAGCGGTAAAGTCGACGCCGATGCCCGTGATGCACTCGGGGGCTACGCCGGACGAGGAAAGACATTCACCGATCACGGCGAGCATGGACTCCAGATAGTCACGCGGATGCTGGAGCGCCGTAGCGTCGGGGAGGGGAGAGCCATCCAAAAAAGTCGTGGACATGATGCCGTGTGCGTATTCGGAAACAGAGGTGGCTTTGATCTCGCCGCTCTCCGAGTCGAGCAGAATCGCTCTGACCGACAGCGTTCCGAAATCAAGTCCCAGGGAATATTTGCTCATATCGTTCTCCTTTCTGACAAGGCGTGTGAATACACGCATGCAGATGCGCACCGCTCACCGATTGCGGAATTTGCGGATTCGGTGAAAGGTGGAATAATTTGCGTCGTGAAAATTATGTGCACCGTTCAATGCCGTACGGCAAAGGTAGATCAGATCCTCACCGTCAAACTCAAAATCCACGTACTGAAATCCAATGTGCTCGGGGTCAATTCCGCGGTAATCGTGCAGATCGCAGGTGACCTCCCAGTGCTCCAGATCTTGTGAGACCAAGAGCGCAAGGTAGTCTCGTGCAGAAGTATTGTCCTCGTTGTATGCTATGGTGCCAATGGAATAGTAACGCTGTGAAATCTCGTCGTATTTGATCATAAACTTGGAATAATTCGCAGGAAAGCGGATGCAATGCGAATATTCCAAGGGTGCGTCGGGGTCTTGCGAATTTACTTCATAGGCGATTGCGTGGTGGTATTTCCCGAATCGCATGATATTGAGAATTGTTCCATCGGGGGAAAGAGCCAATGTTCCCTCAATCGTCATCGTCGTATTTGGGAGCTCTGAAAGGGTTGTATCAAACTGCGAAAATGGGAGGGGTTTTGAAAAATGCCAATTTTCGGGGCACAGCAGATCGTCATTTTCGTCGCAGGACATGACCATTGCCGCATGACAGTATTCTTTGTTTGACCAAGAGCCCCACTCCAAGGTTTCATAAATCCGTCCATTGTGACGAAAGATATTCTGTGGGTTTTTATGCACGCCGCTGCTACCGTTTTTTCCATTGGCACCGCGCAGAAGTGTTACGGGGGCGGAAAACGTCTTACCGCCGTCTGTGCTTTTTCCAATCAGAAGGTCGCCGTATTCGGTGGAGCAGGCGAGCATATACAAATCGCCGCGGTGTAAAAACAGCTTTCCCCAAAAGCACGGCATCAGCTCGCTGATGTAGTGCCAGGATGCACCGTTGTCATCCGAGCGGAAAATAAGCGTCAGATTTTGCGGATACCCGGCGGCGTACAGATCCATCGAGGCAAGCAGATATCCGTCGGGATGGCGCACCAACGAGGGGGAACACAAGTAGCGCCCGGAAAAGGCGTATGCCTCGTCGTCCGGATGCAGATAGTTGACCACGGTTCCAATGCTTTTACCGCAACGGGCAAGACGCACGCGGCTTTTCTTTTCGCCTGCGGTGACAAAAAATTCATAATCGGTGTCGGGAGCCAGCTCCGTGAGATCATACGAGGTTTCTGTTACCGTGCTTGCGTGTAAGAACGGCTCCTTGCCGCGCACCCGATAAAAGATGGAATAGCTTGTATCCCCGGTATCCAACCATTCGAAATGAATAGCGGTATTGGAGGGAGCGATGCGACAAATGTAAGGCTCTCCCACGTTTGTCAAAAACGGACGGTAGGGGGTATGACTCCAGGTGTTTATCCCTTTCATGGCACTCTCCTTATTGCTTTAAATATGTCTCCAAAGCATCGGTTGCCAGCTTCATTTGTTGCATGCAGCTGCGACCGTAGTCGGTCAGTTCCTCGCTCTTTCGGTTGCGTGCGAGGTTCTCGGTGGGAATGCCGCAAAGATTCATGTGGTACTTTGCCGTCAAGGGGTAGGGGAGTCCTACCTCGGTAAAGCCGAACGTGCCGATGACCGATTGCACCAGCGCTGCTTTTTCGGGCTCTTTTTCAAAGTTTTCGCCCATCCATGCGTACAGAGAGGGATGGAAATTGCACATAATGCCGCAGTAGCCGTCGCCGCCGTTCTGCATCGATTCCAGGAAGGTCTGGCAGTTGGCGTTGAGGAGCTTGAAGTGCGAGCCATCCAGGATCTTACAGCGCTCCTTCATCACAGCGGCGTCACAGCAGGTGTCCTTCATGTAGTAAAATCTGCCCGTGGAGAGGCACCACCGAAGAATCTTGGGTGTAACGAGACGCTTGTAGGGGTGGGGGCACTCGTAAAGACCGAGCTTTGCCTCGCGTGGCAGCGCGGCAATGATGCGCTCGGCGTTTGCAATAAAGACGTCGTCGCCCTCGTTGTTGGGATCCAGGCGGTTGGTGATCATAATCAGGGCGTCGGTGCCGCTCTCGTAAATGGCATTCAGCTCGGTGATCTGATCCTCAAGACTGTCGCTGACATGTCCCGAGGAAACGACGGTAAAGGGGCGACCGTGCAGGCGCTCCAGCTCCTTGGCACGCGCGTAAACACGCTTGTTCAGCTCTACGCGCTCTTCCAGGGAGAGATAAAAGATCTCGCTGGATTGACAGACCGCAAAAATGCCGCCGAGTCCGTTTTCAAAGTACCAATCCACGTATTTGAGCGCGGTATCGTAGTCCACCTTCCCCTCGGCGGTGTAGGGGGTGATCATCGTAGTAAAAATATCCATAGATAGCTCCTTTTTGTTTTTTTGGCGTTGCTTTCATTATAGCAAAAAACGCGCGCAAATGCAAGGGGGATTTTACTTTTTTAACAAAGAAATCCCCCTGTGACAAGAGGAAAAAAGTTGGACTTTCCCCAAAAATACTATTGACACCCATAAAAAAGTATGCTATAATCAAATATGTAATCCGCCACGCGGAAAAACAAACGACAAGGAGAAAGAGAAATGAAAAAAGCAACGCGAATTCTTGCAATGATTCTGGCAGTTCTTTTGGCAGTTCCCTCACTCGCAATCACAATGTTCGCAGACGGCGAAGCTACAGAGGGTGAAAATACCGCTGCAGAAACCGTCAAGGAAGTTATCTGGTCCGAAAACTTCCAGGAACAAACGGTTGGCGACTACATTGCCAAAGGCGACTCCGGCTATCAGGCAAAAATCAAAGAAGACGGCACCAACAAGTATTGGGAGATCCCCGTATTCGGCTATGACGAAAACGGCAACCCCAAGGCTTTCCAATGCACCGAGGAAGGTGTCGAGGTCAAAAAGTGCAAATGTGGCAACATCAACAAGAACCTCATTATCAACAACCCTGCTGTGTCTAATCAGGATTACGAGGTTGTTACCTTTGCGGCAGACTACTACATCCCTGCGGACGCACACGGACATATGACCGTTCAGTTCCGCCAGCGCTCGACCGTCAGCCTCAACGGCGCGGCACCTGCGGCGCTGACCTGGTTCGACCTTTACACGCTCGATTACCAGACTGCAGGCAAGGCAACCTTTAAGGTACACGGTGATACGAACGCTACTTACGATAAGGCAGAAATCACCACCGGCGGTTGGATCACCATCGCAATGGAGATCAACCTGGTCACCGGTGCAATGAAGCTCTACGCCAACGGCGAGCTCTGCGTTACCGCACAGCTTTACAAGAGCGGCTCCAAGATCACCAACATCAACATCGCGGAAAATGACTGGACGATTTACAAGACCACCAACAACAGAACCACCCAGAACCTCGACAAGGGTGCCATCCGCATCGATAACGTTGAGATCTACACCATGGTTGATGCCTCCAAGAACGCCGTTTACGGCGAGCAGAATTTTGACGCTCTGACCGCAGGCGCAGCGCTTGCCACCACCGACGGTTTTGAGGCTGTTCACCCCACCTCTACCGTAAAGGAAGAGGAAGGCAACAAGTTCGTACGCATTCCCTTCGTAGGCGGCAAAGACAGCGGCAACTGGGATAAGTCCCTTCAGGTTAAGCACAAGGCGCTTACCGGCAGTACCTCCTTTACCGTTGAGGTCGACTACCGTCCTCACTATAACAATTCCGCAAACGTCACCCTTGAGGCACAGTTCCGCAAATACGGTTGTACCGGTCCCGACGGCACGGTGTATCCCGAAACGGGCTGCATTTTCATGAACCTGTATAAGATCAACCTTGCAACGGGTGAACTTACCAACTGTGGAACCGTGGTAGACGGTGCCGAAGGTATGAAGCTTGACGAATGGAACAAGCTGACGATGATTTTCGATATGGCAACCGGTCACTACAGAATTTACGTCAACGGCGCACTGTACGCATACAACAACTCCCCGACGTTTACTACCTCTGCTTGGGTAAATCTTGCAGGTTGCAAGGACGTTACCATCGGTGAAAACATGTTCATCGCGGCAAAGTGCAACAAGGTTGAAGCAGCTTACACGGCAACCGACCTTGGCGAGGGCACCAGCTACGTGGACGTTGATAACATCAAGATCTACGAAACTCGTGAAGCAAAGGTTACCGTAGACGGTGAATCGAAAAAAGTAATGACGGGCGACATCATCGACCTGACCGTAAACGGCGTTGCTCCTCTTTGGAGCGAGATCACCGTTGGCGAGGAGACCTACACCACCACCGCATCGTCGATCCCTGCCGTGAACGGCATGAAGATCGTACGCAGAAACGTTAGCCTGACCCCCGTAGAAATTTCCGCACGCGTCAAGACTCCTTTGGGCTTGCGCTTCGTTACCGGAATCGATAAGAGCGAATACAGCGCACTCAAGGCAAACGAGAACGTGGCAGAGCTGAAGCTTGGTACCATTATCGCTCCCAAGGAGTACGTCGTTATGGCTGACGACCTCACCCCCGAGGGATTTGGCGAGGGCTTCTATCTTGACGTTCCCGCAACCCCCGATAAGTGGTACGGCATCAATGCCGACTGCTACCTGTTCGCAGGCTCTATCGTCGATCTGTACGAGCACAACTACAACAGAGAATTCATCGGTATCGGTTACCTGAACGTTACCATGAAGGACGGTACCGTTTATACTGTTTATTCCGCAACCAAGGAGAATGCCGTCGGCGGTACGCTTGCCGAGGCAGCAAAGACTGAAATGGAAGAAAATAATAAACTGAGCGACCTGCAAAAAGAGGCTCTCAAGCCCTTTGCAGATGCGTACGAAGAGGATATGGAAGCCGCATACGAAAGAGATCTGACCGGCTTGAACGTTCTCGCTATCGGTGATAGCCTTTACTCCGGTTCTTCAACAACTGTCGG
Source organism: Clostridia bacterium (assembly GCA_017453305.1). Lineage (GTDB taxonomy): Bacteria > Bacillota > Clostridia > Oscillospirales > CAG-272 > UMGS1865. The sequence goes on along the minus strand of JAFTKJ010000022.1, from coordinate 856 downwards.
TGCTAAGCAGTGGATCAACCTTTTGGGCAATAAGTACGGCTGGAACTTGACCAACCTCGGTATTGGTGGTGCAACCATCTCCTACAAGGCAGGACAGTCCAACTATTCCATGTATCAACACCTGATGACCGACAAGGGCTTCTGCTACGGCAGCAAGAGCAACGCAACCTTCTACAACTGCGGCAACCCCTCCGGCGATCCCGAGGACGTTGATATCGTCATCTTGCAGGGCGGTAGCAACGACTACGGACCCAAGGTTGGTGCTCCCGTTGGTACCGTTGATTCTACCGATCCCTCCACGTTCCTTGGTGCATGGGCAAAGATGACCGACGAGCTGTTGGAGATCTACCCCAACGCAATCGTCGTCTTTATGACCGCTTGGGAGAACAACAACCAAAGCCGTCCCGACGGTGCAAACGCAATTGAATACACCACCAGCGTCATCGATCTGTACAAGGCATACTACGCAGAGGAAGAGCGCGTATACATCATCGACTCCGGTTCTCCTGAGATCTCCGGCGTCAACATGAGAGATAGCTCCTTCAGAGCAACCTATGCATACGATTCATTCCACCTCAATGACGAGGGTATGAAGTTGATGGCACAGAACATGTTGCCTTACCTGTGGCAACTTGTTCAGTACATGAACTCCTTGAAGTAATTTCAAAAACAAACAAGGGGGTGTCTCAAATGCAAAATTTGAGACACCCCCAAAGGGCTAGTCAGATTTAGGCGAGAATCGTCGATTTTGGGGCGTGAGGCGTACGAGGGTACGTCGAGCCCCAAAAGCGGCGATAGAAAAAGCCCGTAAATATTTGGAGAATTTCGAAGAAATTCAACCTTATCCTGTCTCATT
>JAFTKJ010000051.1 GCA_017453305.1 Clostridia bacterium | reverse complement strand
CTCCAAATATTTACGAGCTTTTTCTATCGCCGCTTTTGGGGCTCGACGTACCCTCGTACGCCTCACGCCCCAAAATCGACGATTCTCGCCTAAATCTGACTAGCCCCTTTGGGGGTGTCTCAAATTTTGCATTTGAGACACACCCTTTTTCATACACGTATCGTTTTTATAGGGTCTTTAAAAAACGCTCAATGCGGCGCAAAGCCTCCAGGATGTGGTCGGTGGAGTAGCAGTAGGAGGCGCGCACAAAGCCCTCGCCGCTCTCTCCGAACGCCGTACCGGGAACCAGAGCAACACGCTCGGCATAAAGGAGCTTTTCGCAAAACTCCTCCGAGCTCATTGACGTGGAGCGAATGCAGGGGAACGCGTAAAACGCCCCCTTCGGCTCGCGGCAGGTCAGCCCGATCTGATTGAAGCCGTGCACGATCAAGCGACGGCGCATGTCGTATTCCTCTTTCATGGAGGCAACCGCATCGTCTCCGTTTCGCATTGCCTCAATTGCCGCATACTGCGACGTGGTGGGCGCGCACATGATGGCGTATTGGTGGATCTTTGTGATCTGCGCCATGATGGGGGCAGGTCCGCAGGCGTAGCCCAGGCGCCAGCCCGTCATGGAAAAGGTCTTGGAAAATCCGTTGATGAGCACGGTTCTCTCCTGCATGCCGTCAATGGATGCGATCGACACGTGCGGCTCGTCGGAAAAAGTCAATTCGGCGTAGATCTCGTCGGAGATGACGAGAATATTTGTGTCGCGCAAAACGGCGGCAATTGCCTCCAGGTCGGCGCGCTCCATAATACCGCCCGTCGGGTTGCAAGGGTATGGGAGGATGAGCGCCTTGGTGCGCGGCGTGATCGCCTGCTTCAGCTCCTCGGGCGTGATCTTAAAATCGTTTTCCGCCTTGGTCTCAATGATCACGGGGGTGCAGCCGCACAAAGCCGCAATCGGCTCGTAGCACACGTAGCTCGGCTGAGGAATGATGATCTCGTCTCCGGGCACGGCAATGGCACGAATGCAGGCGTCGATCGCCTCCGAGCCGCCAACGGTGACCAGCACCTCGCTCTCGGCGGTGTACGTGACATTGTATTTGCGCTGCACGTAACGGCAGATCTCCTCGCGCAATTGCTCCAGCCCTCGGTTGGAGGTGTAGCGCGTTTTGCCGCTTTCAAGGGAAAGGATCCCCGCCTTGCGGATCTCCCAAGGGGTTGGAAAATCCGGTTCGCCCACGCCAAGGGAGATCACGTCCTCCATGGTGTTGGCAATATCAAAGAATTTGCGAATGCCCGACGGCTTGATGGACTGTACGGTTGGGGAAAGTATTTTTTGATAATCCATCACAGCAAATAGCTCCCCCGCTCGTCCTTGCGGCTGCCCAACAGCTCAACGTCCAGCTCCTTGTAGCGGCGCAGAACAAAGTGCGTCGCCGTAGAGGTGACCGACTCGATGGTGGAAAGCTCCTTTGCCACAAATTTTGCCACGTCCTGAAGCGTTTTTCCCTTGACCACCACGTTCAGGTCGTACACGCCCGACATCAGGTAGACGGACTCCACCTCGGGATATTTCATGACCTTTGCGGCAACGTCCTCAAAGCCCAGTCCCGGCTTGGGCGTGACCTTGAGCTCGATGATGGCGGACACGTAGGCGTTATCGAGCTGATCCCAGTCGATGACAGCCTTGTAACCGCGGATCAAGCCCTCGCGCTCCATCTCCGCGATCTCTGCGCGCACCTCCTCCTCGCTCATACCAAGCATGACGGCAAGGTCGGCAGGGGCGGTACGGGAATTTTTATTCAACAGCTTTAACAGTTTTACGTTCATTTTGTTATAATACCTTTCTATAGGTTGGATTCTCCGGGTACGCGGCGCAAAAAGCGGATCTCTCCCGCGTTGAGAGAGAGTTGACAAACCGGCGTATCCGTGACGCGGTCGATCCATTTGTCACACAGCGTAACCGTTTGCGTGCTGTTTCCAACGTTGGACACGCACAGATAGCATTCCTCGTTGACGAACATGCTCAGATAAACGTCCGCAGGAGGCGCCTTAGCGGTGAGTGTGCTCTTCTCAATGCAAAGGTATGCAGAGGAGCCCTCCTCAACCATGGAGCGGTAGAGCGCCAGCAGATCAAACCACTCGTTGCGCAGGATGGAATCGTCGGGTATCTTGGACCACTCGCTATAGACGTAAGGGCCGTTTGGATGCGACCGATGCCACGCGCGGATCTGCTCGTTGTAGCTCTGCTCGTTATTGCCGGGATCGTTGACGTATTCCACCCCCGGCACAAAGGCTCGCTCGCCCGTCACGGGTCTGCCGTCGGTGCGGAGCAGGAATTGCATCATGGGGATCGCCATGGCGTAAAGTGCGCTCGCGTCCTGCAAAAAGCGGTAGTCGGGGCACGGAATGACGTAAGGGTCAAACGGCGCGGTCTGCAACAGATCTCTCGGCTGCGTGACGCATTCGCCCACCCAAAGATAGTCGTACACGCGGGAGTGCGTTTTGGGAGCAACGCATTGCCCTTGATGGATCTTTACGATGCCGCCTCTCTCCTTGACCTCGCCGTAGATGCGCGCCAAAAGATCCTCTAAGTGCGGATCGTAATCGAGATAGCCGAATGCAGGGGCGCTTTTGCAACCGTAGCCCATATCGTTGTAGATACCGTCAAACTCGTAGTCCTCCATGATCCTATGCATACCACGCATGAGATATTCGTTCCACTCGGGGGATGCGGGATCGCAGCAACGGTAGCGGAAGTAGGAGGAATTCAGCTCGAATTTTCCGTTGGTGGAAAAGCGCTCGGTGAAATCGGGATCGCGCCAATCAAAAAATGCGCTTGAAAAATAAGGGAGAACCTTGATGCCGTATTGGTGGCAAAGCGCGATGAAGGCACGCAGACCCTCGGGGTCGTGTGAGGAATACTTGTCTGCGCCCAGCATACGCTGAGAGTCGTTCCATTCCTCGTGCAGTTGGATCAAGCCGACGCCCTTGTGCGCAAGGGATGCGATCAGGTCGTGATCGTACTGCGTGGGGCGGATGGAAAACCGATTGGGATATTCCCCAAGATTGTAGATGACCTGCCCCGGGATATAGTTGTGAATACGCTCGCGGCGCAGGCACTTTTTGACATGTGCCTCGGCGTAGGCGATATGGTCAATCCTCTTTTTGCAGTCCTCCAATGACAAGCGCTTCATAAAATGATCTCCTTTGCTTTCGTTTGAGGTTTATTATAGCAAACCGACATTACAAAGTCCATTGCAGATCTTGCATTTTTTCAAGGAAAGCTTGCAGTTGTTGCGTTGTTTTGAAAGATTATTCCTCGATGATCTCCATCTTTTCAATCACAACGGGGGTGCGCGGTACGTCGTCGAACCAGCCCATGCGTCCCGTGGGAACGGCGGCGATCTTGTCTACCACCTCAATGCCCTCGGTCACCATGCCAAAGCCCGCGTACTGACGGTCCAGGTAGGGCGCGTTCTGATGCATGATGAAGAATTGAGAGGACGCGGAGTTGGGATCCTGCGTGCGCGCCATGGAGAGCACGCCGCGCGTGTGCTTGAGGTCGTTTTGAGGAAAACCGTTTGCCGCAAACTCACCCTTGATGGAGGGCGCGTCCTTGTCGGCGAAGCTTTCGTCGTAGCCGCCGCCCTGAATCATAAATCCGCTGATGACGCGGTGGAAGATCACACCGCTGAAAAATCCGCTTTCGATCAAGCCGAGAAAATTCTCAACGGTTTTGGGTGCCTTGTCGGGGTAAAGCTCTGCGGTCATTTCGCCGTAGTCACGGACGGTAATTTTAATTTTCGGGTTGTTCATCATTGTAAATTCCTTTCTGTTTCTGTGTGTAATCAATCAAAGATACGCCGCGCGAAAAAGCTCGTCAATGCGCTCCTGCTTTCCCGCAACGTGAAGATAGCCGAACAATACCTCCATGCCCGTTGCCGTGCGATAATCGCTGACGGTGGCGTGCTTTGGGGTGTTGGTATGACCGATGTTTCTGCCGCGCTTAAAGTAGCCCTCCTCCTCCTCGGTCAAAAGGGGGAGCAGCTTTTTCATTGCCTCGGCTTGCGCAGACGCGCGGACAAAGGAGAGCGCCGCCTCGTTCAGGTGCCCCGATTTGGAAAGCCCTTGGGATACCAGATGCTCGCGTACGCAAAGCTCGATGACGCAGTCGCCAAGATACGCCAGGGCAGGCGTGCTGATTTCGCGAAGGTCCGTCATGCCTCTTCCGTTGCCTCCGTGCCGTTGGGTGCGTCCTTCTTTTTCTTCTCTTCCTTCTTCTTTTCTTCCTTTTTCTTTTCCTCAGCCTTTTTCTTCTCCTCGGCAGCCTTCTTTTCTGCCTTTTCGGCAGCCTTCTTCTGCTTTGCCTCCTCCTTTTTCTCCGCCTCCTCACGGGTCTTTTCGGCGTTGAGATCGGGGTAGCATTCATCCAGAAGGATCTGCACGACGTTCTTCAGATACGAGGAAAGCGAGGAAAGCCCCAGGATCATGGTGAACAGATCCTCACTTGTGTCGGGGGAGAGGCTGTTGCGCTCCAAAAAGCCGTGCACGGCATCCGCCAGCTCGCGCCGCTCGTTCTCCTTGATCTGCAGGTAGCGCGTATAGATGCGCTCAGGCAGCTGTGCATCGTATTCGGGCAGGGCGTACACGTTTTGCAAAGCACGCTTGATCTCACCGATGGAGAGCGTGTTTTTCATTTCGTACACCAACAGCATTTGCAGGATCTGCTCCTTGCTGTACTTTTTGCCCTTGATGGGGGAAAGCAGCCCGTCCTTGGAGTAATTGTTGATCATGGTCTTGGTCAATACGCGATCCTCAAAACGAGGAGAGCCCTCGCGCCGCTTGCTTTCGGCAAGGCTGGTGATCTGATCCAGATACAGATCGATGGCGGGGATCTCGGAGGGGTGCAGATCGGCGTCGCGCACCGCCTCGGCAATCAAAGCGTCCAATTCTTGTTTGTTCATACAAAGCCCCTTTCGGCAATGGAATGCACATCGGCGGTTTTGATGTCCGCCTGATACGTTTTTCTATACTATTATAACGGATTTTGCCCCGAAAATCAATAGGTTTTGTAAAGATTGTGGCAAAAGACTTTTCCGTTCGTTTTTTCCACAGCATTTTTCCACCGAATTGTGGAAAGTTTTCCACATGTAAAATGAATAAATACATGAAAAAAGACGAATAAAGTCGACAAAATACGGGTTTTCCGCATAATCCACAAAGTTTTCCACACTTTTAACCGCTTTCCACAGCGCAACCTGTGGAAAACTCGCCTGACCAAAAAACACCGAAAAAGGCAAAAAACTTCCCATGCGCCTCCCCCTGCACGCCCTCAAACGCCTTCCGAAGAACGGCTTAGCCTCTCCCCGTGTGAGAGGTGGCAAACGTCGCTATGCGTCGGGTGACGGAGAGGGCTGAACACCTCTCCACGCCCCCGTTCCAACCGCTTGCTAACAGCTTGGTTTGTTCACCCTGCACAAAAAGTATCATCGTTCATTGTGCAAAGATACAAAATCCGTGCGCGGCGATTGACAATGCGGAAAAAATGTGGTATGATAAAAGTGAAAAAGTGCCCCTTGCGGCACAGTGCATAGCTTTCAAGGAGGTACGAGCCATGAAAATGAACCAATCGAATATCCATCAAGCCGCAGGTAAAAGGAGGCTCGCGCGTCCTTGCATGCCCGCATAGACGGGCAATATGCGGTCTCCGTCTGTGCGGGATTTTTTAGCCTTGTATCGTGAAAAATCTACACAGAAAGGAAATTATCATGAAGTATACGAATAAACTGAAAATAACACGCAGTCTTTCGTTTTTGCTGGTCATGCTTCTGCTTCTTGTGCAAATTCCGTTTTCCGCGATGGCGTTGGAGATCGAGGACGAGAATTTGGCAGCGACTTTGCCAAACACGGAGGAGCAGGATAACCGCTCTGCCGGCGCCTCGTCCTTGCTGGGCATTGGCGAAAAGAGCTACGCGGAGCTGCAAACGTTGCGCGTCGAGGACGTTGTGCGTCCCGAGGTGGTCACGCTTGCAATGGCGCAGGAAAAGGGGCACGTCAACCGCTTGACCGCGCAGGAGCAAACGCTCAATTCGGTCATGTTCCAAAACCTGGACGGCTCCAAGACGACCTACGTATTTTCCGATCCCGTGAAGTACGTTACGGCAAACGGTGACGTTCGCGATAAGAGCACCGCGCTCACGGCGCAAAATGGCTCGGCATTCGCGTATGCCATGACGGATAACAGCGTCAACGTCTACTTTGGCGCAAAGCTGGCTTGGGGCGGTGTCAAGACTGTTTACGACGGCAATTCCGTCACCCTCAAGCCCGTCACCACCGCCAATCCTTCTCCCACGTTGGGAGCGGACGGCAAGAGCGTGACCTACGCAGGCGCGTTCGGCAATGGAACGGCACTGCAATATCGCACGTTGCTCAACGGTGTCAAGGAGGACATCGTGCTGAACAGCAACGTAGGGCAAAGCTCCTTTGCATTCAATATGACACTTGACGGCTTCACACCCGAGCTGCGCGACGGCGTCTGGTGCCTGCTGGATGACCGCGACGTAGCGGTTCTGAGCCTTGGCAAAGTGCTTGTCAAGGATAGCGCAAACAACGAGGTGCTTGGCACGATGAACGTGACCGCCAACAAGCTTGGCGGCTACACCGTCACCGTCACAGCCCCCGAGGATTTCCTCAACGATGAAAATACCGTTTATCCCGTGTACGTGGATCCTATGGTGGTTACGATATACGAGACTTACACAAATTACGATACGCAGGAAACCGAAACCGGTATTTACGATCTTGCAGTGTACTGTGATTATGAAACGTATTCTGCAGTAAGACCCAACATTGATAATTTCAATATTATGGGCGGCGATTATGCGGATGTTTACTATCAGCTCCCTGCATTTTTGGGTGACTCCTATTACGACTATTCCAACCTGGCACCCGAGCAGCTTGGCAAGGTCATGTTTTACGTCAGACTCCATGAAGGAGCTGCCGGAAAATTGTATGCCTCCGGTGTTCCGTATGACCCATACATTACGTATGAAGATGACGTAGACTCTATGGTAGAGCCCAGCGTTTGGGGATGGTTGTGCAACAATTATCGAACCGAAGCAGACGCTGCCGCAGCGGCAGGACTCTATGGACTTGATATTACTGCCCTGGCTCGTGCCTGGCTGAGATTCAATTCCGGGGAATCGACCGATGAATTGGACAATCCCGCATTGGGCTTTATCGTATCGGGCAATTTTACGGCAGGCAGACGCGTAGCCGTGATCAATGACCGCAACTATGCCGGTATGTATTATACCGTTGATTACGACACCGGTCTGCGCGCATACTACAGTGATTTCAGCACGGGTAAGTTTTTGGTAGGCGTAGAAGCCGAAGGCTATTCTGGCGGCCTTGACAAGGTTGCTATGCGTTCACTGGAGGGATGGGATGCAATGTGGGTGCACGAATATCAAGGAAATAGCACCTACTATATAGGCATTCAAGAAGAAGGTACTGTAAAGTACCTAAACGCAGTTCCTACCGTTGTAAACGAAACAACAACCTACGAATTATTGTTGACTGAAACAAAAGGAACGCTATGGCAAATACACTTGGCAAATGGCGGAGGTGTTGTCATGCGTTTCGAAGAGAACACGCAAGATAACGTCGTAAACTACAATAAGGCGCTGGGGCGTTCTGGAAATAACGTAGTTGTAACCGATTATGTCACGTCTGATCAAGACGGTTACAGTAATATCGTTTGGCGCAAAACGGTTGACAGTTTTCCAATAATGACCGGTCTTACCATATCGCTACCTTATGACCATAACAATATTAGTCCCGGCAGTACAATAGGCATTACCAAAACTCCCATTCCGGCAAATGCAACGTGGCAAAACACGACGGATTATAAGTACGAAAGTTTGGATCCCTCTGTTGCAACCATTTCGGAAACCGGATTGATTACGGGCGTATCTGCAGGCATTGCAACCATCGTTGTTACTCATAAGCAAACGGGAGTAATGGATTGGTGCGCTGTTTTTATTGGTAATTATCAACACGATAACAATGTGCCTGTTGGTGATTATTTTATAAAAAACGTTGCATCCCTTCAGTATCTTGAAATTGGTCAATCAAGTTCTACTCCTATAAGCATGGGCGATTTTTCAATGGAGGACTCTTCTATTTGGAGAATCGAAATCGTAGGGGCTTCGCCGGAAGGTGAATATCAAGGATATTACACCATAAAGTCTGTTAGTACGGGAAAATACCTTGGCGTGGATTTGGACCAATCTTCACCGCGTAATCGCCTTAAGCTCTTTCCTTCCAACTCGGGAGCAGCAACAAAATGGATAATCCAAATGGATTCAGATGGGGCGCATAAGATATTACCTCTTTCGGTACCTCATCCCGGGATGCTTTTAGAGCAAGATTCACAGCAACCGTACGCGGGTGTTTCAACCCAAACAAACAACCAGCACACGGACGATGATTTTTGGTACTTACAAGAAATATCGGTATATCACGAGGTAGAACACATCTACCAAGATAGCTTACCCCTGTGTTGGATGTCGGCTGCAATAATGTTTGCAGACCATTATATTGATGCAACTATCCATGAGACCGTGTTGGAACTGTATAACATGATTAGACCGAATCAAAGTTATAGCGGTGGGACAATAGAAGAAACCAAAGAAGCGATTGACAAATTAATGGAACTTTACGAACAATTGTTGATTATCGAAGCTCAAACCGATAAAATATTGTCTAAAGAAAATTTGGGTTCTATACTATTCTCAGGTGATATTGTTGTGGTTGGCAGAGGTAATTACCAAGATATTACAGATTCAACCACAAGAAATTCTGGCCACGCAACGGTAATTCTTGGCTATGTCACATATCTTGGAATGGACGATGAACAAAGATTTATTGTAATGGATTCTGCATTTGATGACACGCCAATCTATTTGATGTCCTACGAAAAGCTTGTGAACGATGCAAACGCCCAATGGGATGATGTACTTTGGGATTCTGATCCGGACAGTATTAACAATCAACGAGTCTGGGATCGTATAATTATAAGGTCAGGGGGGCAGCCCATAAACTATATACCCTACTATTTTGATCAGGAGGATTAACTTTATGAAAAAACTAACAAGAATAATCGCAATTTTGTTGCTACTACCTTTGCTTGGTTCTTGTGGCTTGGTTAATCAACTTTTAGAAGGTACCACAACCGAAAGCGGCGACAATGTAGAAAACAAACCCTCGGTTCAAGCATTGCCTTTTACTCTTATACCACACTATTTGAATGAAAGTGACCCTCTCGCAATGCATGCGTTCATAACAGCGGTGCAATCATATCAAAGTCTTCCACTGCAGGAAATCCCCGAAGTAGAAGACTACAGAACCTTCATGGAGGAATTTAGAGGAGATAACCACGGAATTTCTTATCTTGGGGATACATTCACTGTGCGAAATGAAGATTCACATACATTGGCGACTCTTCCAATTTACTGCATTGAATGGAGTAATCAATATCATGAAAATTGCGATTGTTCAGTACTTTCGATCAAAAAGCCTGTCGGATGCCCTTATGTCGTTTACAAATACCGTATAGATGGAGAAATATACTATCGCTATGTAGTTTATGATGTAATTGAGAATGGGCGGTGGGCGCATACGTTTGACGCTCCATATTCTCAGACCTGCTATGAGGTTTATCACGAAATAAAGAGCAGCACAGAGGTTCTGAAAACGATACAAATAGGTGACACCATGGAAGAATTGCATCAAGTAACGGGTGTCCGATTATATGATATATACCCCTTGACTTTTCAATCCTCAACGGGGGAAGAATCTCCCCCGAAGGAGACGGTTGGAACAGTAATAGGTAGAATAGACGTTTTACTAACAGACGGTATGCTACGTGTGGATTATAAATCCGAGATGACGTATGGAGAGTTTCAAGAATGGCGACTTTCGCTGCTTAACGGGTTGCTGCTTGAAGGCACTTCGCAGAAGTTGGATCATTTGACCATATCAAAAATGAACTTTTACCCATATGGTTCTACAGCCTACATACTCCGCGGTAGCTTTGACGTTGATTATGGTCGTGGTAATAGCTATTATGATACTGAATATTTGGTAGCACTGCCGAACGGTCCTGTTTTGCCTTAAAGATTACCCCCCCGCCCGAGGGCGGGGGAGCACTCACCCAAGGCACAATTTTTCCGCTGCCGCGGTTGGGTTCATATTACAAGCTCATTTTTCAATTTTAAAATTAAAAACGGGAGGGCTCTTTCTCTGCGAAGGGGTTCTCCCGCATGGTTGTCTATTTGGAGGTCTTTTATGCGAAGCGTTGGCATTATTTGCGAGTGCAACCCGTTTCACGGGGGGCATCAATATCTGATCGACCGTGCGCGTGCGAGTGGCGCGGATGCCGTGATCTGTGTGCTGAGCGGCAATTTCGTGCAACGCGGCGAGGCGGCGATCCTCTCTCCCCATGCGCGCGCCGAGATCCTTGCGGAAAGCGGTGCGGATGCCGTGTTTGAGCTCCCCTTCCCCTTCTCCGCCGCAGGCGCGGAGTTCTTTGGGAGAGCCGGCGTGGAGATCCTCTCTCGCCTTGGCGTGGACGAGCTTTGGTTTGGCTCCGAGAGCGGAAACACCGACGCGCTTTGGCGTTTGGCAGACGTTGCCGACAGCGACGCGTTCCGCGAAAAATACGCCGCGCACGCCGAGGGGGAAAGCGGAACGGCAGAAGCCTATTTTGCTCTCCTTTCGGAAATGGCAGGCTCCGACGCCGCGTGCGCTCCCAACGACATTTTGGGCATCTCTTATCTGCGCGCCATCCGCAAGGTCGCGCCTCACCTGCGCCCCGTAACCGTACAAAGGCAAGGGAGCGGATACCGTGACGCCGATCTGCCTGCGCATCAATTCCCCTCCGCTACCGCGCTGCGCCGCGCCTGGAAAGAGCAGGGCTTGTCCGCCTTGGACGGCTACCTCTCCCCCGTGAGCGCTGCCGTCATCGCCCGTGAACAAGCGGAAGGGCACGCCCCCGCCGATCTGAAACACGCCGAGGCTTTGGTGCTGGGAACGCTCCGCCTGACGCCGCTTTCCGAATTGGAGACCTACGCAGGGCTTGGCGGCGGCTTGGCAGGACGCATGAAGGATGCTGCCTCCCGTGCGACGTCGCTCCGGGAATTCTACGCGCTCTGCGCCACCAAAAAATACCCCGATGCGCGCGTACGTCGCGGCGTTTTGTCGGCTTTGCTCCGCATCACCGACGACCACCTGCGCGCCCCCATCGCTTATGCTCACCTGCTGGCGGCAACCGAACGCGGATGCGAATTCCTCGCGCAGGCACGCCGCACAAGTAATATTCCCGTGGTCACGCGCAAGACCGACCTCCCCGACGCAAAGGAGGCGCAACAGCAGTTTGATCTCACCTGCCGCGCCGCGGCACTGTACGCCCTTTGCCTCCCCAAACCGGCGGACGCCGAGGAGCAAATGCGCCGCACGCCCCTCATTTTGAAAAAGAAATCATAAAAAAAGCAAAAAAATCGCAAAAAGGTCTTGACATTCGGCTAAAAATCGTGTATAATTTTGAAAGATAATTTTGCAGTGGGGTCACCCCCGCGATATTATCTCTTGTTTACCGGTGGAGGGGGGGATATAAAATGGCAGAAATCAGAGTCAAGGAAGGCGAGTCTCTCGACAGCGCACTTCGTCGCTTTAAGCGTGCAACCGCCCGTTCAGGCATCCTCACCGAGCTTCGCAAGAGAGAGCACTATGAGAAGCCG
>JAFTKJ010000021.1 GCA_017453305.1 Clostridia bacterium | reverse complement strand
CCTCCCCTGTGCAAGGGGAGGTGGCGTGCGTTAGCACGACGGAAGGGTTGTCCTTGCGAGAGAAACGAGCCGGATGAGAGGGAGCCGTCCGCGACGGCGTTTTTTTCGTATGTTCGCACCACATATCCCCCTGTGCGTCATCCTGAGCGAAGGGCGAAGCCCGAAGTCGAACTCGATTGAAATGAGCGGAGCGAATGCAATGAGGGCAAGGAGCACAGCGACGCAGGGATCTCGAAAGGAGTCTGATTGAACCTACCAAACAAATGTTACATCTTGTCGCGAGGGTGCGCCCATGATAGAGGATGTAACATTTGCGATGGAAAGCTATTGGTGATCCTTCGTAGATCCCGCATCGGCACAAGTGCCTCGCGCTTTTGCTTGCTCGAGTCTTAGGACTCTCGACCCGCAAAAGTTCGACTCCGTTCGCGCGTTGCGCTCTCTCCGCTCAGGATGACGCATAGGGGATATGTGGTGCGAACATACGAAAAAAACGCCGTCCGCGACGGCGTTATTCCTTTTCCAAACGGATACTCCGCATCCTACACCTCATCCTACATCTACCGTGCACGGTAGATGTTTTCCTTCCCCTCAAGGGGAAGGCTTACGAAAAACCGTGCACTTGCAAAAAAACGCACAAACTCGTAGGGACCGGCGTCCTCGACGGTCCATGTTAAAAATTGAAACAAACTAAAAACCAACGCACCAAACTCGTTGCTTGGCACGTTGGAATTTTAACACATAAAATTTGTTGCTTTTTTGGACCGTCGAGGACGCCGGTCCCTACGAGTTTGTGCACATCCGTCGAAAGTGCACAGTGGCATTATGATGAAAAAAACGTGAGGAACGCTACTTTTGGAAGCGTTCCCCACATTTATTATTATAATATTGAATTATTTCTTCTTCAGCATACCGAAGAGATCACCGAAGTCATCGTCCTCGTCGCGTGCTGCCGGCTTCGGAGCAGGCTTTACAACCTTTTTAACTGCAGGCTGTGCAGGCTTTACCGGTGCGGCGGTCTGTACGGGCTTTTCCTCAACAACGGGAGCCTGTGCAGGAGCAGTTCTTACATTTGCCTTGTAAGGAGAGTTCTGATTGGGTCTGAGGTTGCTGGTGTTACGGTTTGCATCCTCGGGCTTTTTTTCAAAGCCGGTTGCGATGATGGTGATGCGCATTTCGTCCTCGAGCTCGTTATCGAAGGCAACTCCCCAGATGATGTTTGCATCGGGGTTTGCTTCCTGCGAGATCAGGGTGGATGCGAGGTCTACCTCTTCCAGACCTACGTCGGGAGATACGGAAATGCTGATCAGGATACCCTTTGCGCCCTTGATGGAGGTCTCAAGCAGCGGGCTGGAGATTGCCTCTCTTGCCGCTTCCTCTGCCTTATCCTTACCCGTAGCCGAGCCTACGCCCATGTGTGCGTAGCCTGCGTTTGCCATAACGCTGGTAACGTCGGCAAAGTCGAGGTTGATAAAGCCGGGGATATTGATCAGACCCGAAATGCTCTGTACGCCGCGACGCAGAACGTCATCGGCAATACCGAATGCATTGGAAAGGGTGAGCTTATTGTTGGAAACCTGCTTCAGTCTTTCGTTGGGAATAACGATCAAGGAGTCTACGTACTGTGCAAGCTCGGCAATACCTGCCTCTGCCTGCTCATATCTCTTTCTTCCCTCAAAGGAGAAGGGCTTGGTTACGATACCGACGGTCAAAATATCCATTTCTCTTGCGGCACGCGCAACAACGGGAGCAGCACCCGTACCGGTTCCGCCGCCCATACCTGCCGTAATGAATACCATATCGGTTCCTTCCAGAATTGCGCGAATATCGTCAATGGACTCCTCGGCAGCGCGCGCACCGATCTGCGGATTTGCACCTGCGCCAAAGCCCTTGGTAATCTTTTCACCGATGACGAGCTGATTGGGAGCCTCGGACTTCCGCAGCGCCTGACGGTCGGTGTTGACGGAAACGAATTCCACACCGCGAATGTTGGTTACGATCATACGGTTGACAGCATTGTTTCCGCCGCCTCCTACGCCGATAACCTTAATATTGACGCCACATTCCAGGCTATCATCATGTTCAAATGTCATGGTTTCTTCCTCCCGAACTATACAAATCATTTAAATTTTGAACGAAGCCTCCCATAAGAAGGCATAATTAAACACTCTATATAATATAATACTATGTTTTTTCGATTTTTGCAAGATGTTTTTTAAAATTTTTTTGATAAATTTACATTTATTTTTCATTTTTCCGTATTTTTTGCTCAAAAAACGGATTTTTTCGAATTTCAGTCAAAAATTTCCTCGGCATCCACGCGTGCGTAAGTCGGCTTTTCGGGGTTAGAGACGTCCACCACCGCGTAGGTTGCAGCGGCGCCGCCCTTTTGCGAGAGCATCTCCTTCATCAGTCGGACCTTAGTATCCACCTCGGAGAGCTTGCCCATTTCCACGCGGCACTTCCCCTCCAGGACAAAGGAGAGCGAAAAGCGTTCCGAAAAATCGACGTAGGTGACCGTTTCGTACAGAGCATGCTCCTCAAGGACACCCAGGAGCGAGGTCATATAGCCCGTATCGAGCGTAAGATCTGAAAAGACCAGCTTTTGCCCAACGCCTGCGGCGCTGAGTGTGGGAAGCTTGACAAAGAGAAACGGGGAAAAATCCGTTTCCCCGTTCTGTATCATCTCCAGCACACGAAAAGAGCGATCGAAGGAGACATATTTATCATTGAAGGCGGCATACATCACACCGCTTTTTTCGGTGACCTTGATCTTGACCGTAAACGGGAAAGAGATGCTGATGGAACAGTTCTCCACGTTCGGGCATTCGGCAAAGACGTTTTTCAGCGCCGTTTGCAGATCAAGTGCCAAAAGCTCATCGCCCGCTTCGATGCCCGTCGCCGCGATGATGTCCTCGCTCGTGCAATAGCTGTTCCCTTCCACCACGATGTTCTGCACACGGAACAGGGGCAGAAGCAAAAGCAAAAGTCCCAGCATGGCAATCATACCGCCTGCGAAGAGCATGATCGAGCGCAACGTGCGCAGCAGCTTTTCGTTGGGCTTTTTTCTTCCGCGGGGCGGACGGTTGGGGGAAAGCATATCACTTCCGTTATTTTTTGAGGGTTGGTTGAATTGTCTTTGGTTGTTCATGGCTTTTCAGCTTCCTTTCATTTTGAAGATCATTTCGAGGTCGTCAGTTCTAAAATTTCCTTCCAGATGCGCGCGTTGGCGTCCGCATCGGCAAACGAGCGAATGTTTTTGCAGAGCGTTTCCCGTCTCTCCTCTGATGCGAGAAGCTCGTTCAGTGCCCGTGTCAAAGCTCCGTCCGCAAGCTCCTTCTCTTCTACCAAGAGGGCGGCGTCGGCGTCTGCCAGAGCCTTGGCGTTTTTGTATTGGTGATTATCCGCCACGTGTGGGGACGGGATCAGCACGCACGCCTTTTGCAACAGAGCCAGCTCCGACAAGGTCATGGCTCCTGCGCGCGCGATGACGATATCCGCCGCCGCCATTTGCATGGGCATATCGTAAATGTAATCCTGCAGGATGCAGCTGCGAGAGTCCTGCAAGCCCTGTGCATCAAACTGCGCCTTGGTTTCTGCGTAGTCGCGCTTGCCGCTGGCGTGCAGATGCAACAGATTTTTGCGATCCTTTCCCTGCGTGCTCATAAAATCGATCACGGCGCGGTTGATCGCCTCGGCTCCGAGGCTTCCGCCAAAGGAGAGGATGAAGGTCGTATCCTTTGGAATGCCGAGTGCTTCCCTTGCCGCGGCATAAGAGGTAGCGCCGAAGGCTTGCTTCATCGGGTTCCCCACGCGCACGATGGGACGTGAGGTCCTGAGCTTTTCTCTCGTTGCCTCAAAGTTGATCCAGATGCGATCCACGCGCTTTTGCAGCTGCTTGACGGCAAGACCGGGCAAGGCGTTGGATTCGTGCACCGCCGTGGGAATCCCGCGTCGCGCCGCCGCCGCCATCAAGGGCCAGCAGGCGTAACCACCCGTGCCGATGACGATATCGGGCTTGAAGGTATCCAGGATGGAGGTGGTGGATTTGAAGTAAGGCGAGAAAAGTGCCAGATAGAGTGCCTTGATATTGGAGGGGCTGAGCGAGCGACGCAAGCCCATGGACTTGACGTGGTGCAGGCGGTAGCCCTCGCGCGGGACGAGGTCGTTCTCCTTCCCTCCCGCAATGCCGACGAATTCGATCTCGGCGTGGGGGTCATTGTATCGGATGGTCTCGGCGATGGCAAGGGCGGGGTTGATGTGCCCTGCCGTTCCGCCTCCCGTTAACAGCACACGCATCTCACATGCCTCCCATGGGGACCTGCCAGAGCATTGCCGCACCGACAAAAAACACAACGGTCAAAAGGGACGGAATGGCAAACCAGCGGCGGTCACCGTGAAAATACGGAAAAAAGCAGAATGCCAAAAAGCTGATTGCCGCCAGCGCAAACACCGAGAACACACAGCCCGTGATGCTGTCGAAATGATCGACGGCAAGGCTCTTTCCGAAAAAGAGCATCCAGCAAAGGAATGCGCCCGACGCGCCAAGGCAGGTGTACAGTGCTTTTTTAAAGCGTCTTGTTTTGATTTTTTTCATTTTTATGATCCTCCTTTGTCTCTCTCACCGCGTCAGATCTTTTTGTGGGATGCGTAACGCGAAATGGAGAGGATGATGCCCACCTCGAAGATCTGCAGCATCAGCGACGTGCCGCCGTAGCTGAAGAACGGAAGTGAGATGCCAGTGTTTGGCATGGAGTTTGTGACGACGGCGATGTTGAGGATGACCTGCAGGGCGACCTTGAAGGTCAGTCCGTAGACCATGAGCGCACTGCAACGGTCGGGTGCGTGACGCGCGATGTAAAAGCCGCGCCATACGAAGGCGGCAAACAATCCAATTACCAGAAGCGCGCCGATGAAGCCGAATTCCTCACAAACAATGGTAAAGATAAAGTCGTTTTGCGGTTGTGAAACAAAGCCGTATTTTTGTTGGCTGTTGCCAAGTCCCTTTCCGAACAGTCCTCCGGAGCCGATCGCCATCAGCCCCTGCAGGGTCTGCCAGGCGGAGCCGAGGGGGTCTGCCTCCTCGATATTGAGCCAGGTATCCACACGCGCAAAGGCGTAGGGGAAAAGGATGATCAAAAGACACGCCGCCACGGCGATAACACCCGCGATGGAAAAGATCCATTTCATACGCGTACCGCCCAAAAACATCAGGCTGATGCCAAGCATACCGATGATGGCGAGTGCGGAGATGTGCTTTTCCAAGGCGATCAGTCCTCCCACGCAGGCGATCAGCATACCGGGATACAGAACGCCGTACTTGAAGTCTCCGCAAAAGCGGTGTGGGGACATGATCTTTTTTTGGTGCTCCGATAAAAAGCGTGCCAGGGTGAGCACCAGGGCGAGCTTTGCAAGCTCGGAGGGTTGAATGGTCAATACGCGCAGGTCGATCCATCGGCGTGCGCCGCTGTTCAGGTCAGTTCCAAGCGGCGTCAGCACCAGGAGCAGAAGCACGACCGAAATGCCGTAAAAAACGTAGCTGAAGTCCTTCCAGAAGCGCGGTGTGCAAAAATACACCACGATGGCGGTAAAGGCAACCGACATCAAGAGAAAGACGACGTGTCTTGTAATGAAGTAAGTGGACTCGTCGTGGTGCTTCTCAGCAAACACGAAGGAGGCACTGTAGATCATCACACAGCCAAAGAGTACCAGCGCCGCCGTGATGAGCATGAACGGAACATCCACGCTTCCCTTTTGCGGCATTGCTTCGGGTTGGTTGTTCGTCTCCTCCCCTTGGAACGTCCTTCTGCGGCGTTCCTGCCCTTGGGTGGGAGCGGTGATATTTGGTTCTTGATTCATGCGTGCTCCCTCCCTTCAAAAAGGTTTGATCAGATCAGAAAATATGCCAGGATGCAGAAAAGCGCCTCTGCAAGGGTAAATACCAGAACAACGGTGTTCTCACTCCAGCCGCATTGCTCGAAGTGGTGGTGGATGGGCGCCATTTTGAACAGGCGCTTGCCGTGGGTCAGCTTAAAATACAGGATCTGCAGCGTGCTGGAAAGCAGCTCGATGATAAACACCGCGCAAACAGAGAGTCCTGCCCAGGGGGCTCCTGCCTGAAAGGCGGCTCCGATGACCAGCGCCCCCAAAAAGAGTGAGCCGGTATCCCCCATGAACACCCGTGCCGGGTGGAAATTGTAAATCAGAAATCCAAGGGTGGCTCCGATGAGCACTGCGCCCACCATGGAAAGCCCCGTATCAAGAAGCAAAAACGCGACCACCGAGAAGAACACGCCGCCCACGCAGGTGACGGACGAAGCAAGACCGTCGATGCCGTCGGTAAAGTTGGCTCCGTTGATGACGCCCGTGATCAGGATCACGGCAAGGATATACCACGCCACGCCGCCGATGGAAAGATCGGTAAAGGGAATGGGAAGTCCCTTTGGCATGTTTCCCGTGTAGACCATGACGCAGACGTACGCCGAGGTGATGACCAATTGCAGCACCAGCTTTTGCATGCGCGTAAGTCCCTCGTTCTGTTTTTTGACCAGCTTGCAGTAGTCGTCCACAAAGCCGATACCACCGTGACCGACCGCAAGAGCCAGGGTCAGGCTGAGCGGAATATAATCCGCCGAGGTACCGCGCACCGCCGAGAGGATGAAAAAGGCTGCCATGACCAGCATGGTGGCAAGGATAAAGCCGATGCCGCCCATGATGGGGGTTCCCTCCTTGGACTTATGCCATCGGGGACCGATATCCAATATTTTTTGTCCCAGCTTGTGCGAGCGCAGGATCGGGATCAGAAAATGCTCTGCCGCCACCGTGATCAAAAACACCGCCACGGCAACTACGGCATAGGTAATACGAAATTCGTTCATGTCAAACGTTCCTTTTTTCGGTCATGATTGATAAGCTTCCTTGAAGCCTTGTATCAGCTGCTCCAGGCGTACGCCGCGGCTTGCCTTAAAGAGGATTGTGTCCCCCTTGCGGACAAGACCTGCCAGGAGCCTTGCAACGGCGTCCTTATGCGTTGCGTCGGAGAGGACGAGGATCTTTTTTTCCTCCATGCCGCCCTCGCGCGCACCCTCGGCGATCTTCTCTCCCCCCGCACCGAGTGCGACAAGCAGATCAATTCCCCGCTCTGCAAGGTGTGCACCGACGGATCGGTGCAAGGCGTCGCTCGTTTTTCCAAGCTCCAGCATGTCTCCCAGCACCGCGATGCTTCTGCCGCTGTGAAAGGCTGCTTGCTCCGCGAGGACGTCGATCGCCGCGCGCATAGATTCGGGCGAGGCGTTGTAGCAATCCTCCAGAACGTACACGTCCTTGTGCGCATAGACGCTCTGTCGCATCTCAGCAGAGGTAAAGTGCCAAAGTCCTTCGCGGATCTCGTCGTCATACAGTCCCAGAAGCTTGCCCGTGGCGTAGGCGTACAGCGCCGCGTAGACGTTGTGTCTGCCGCAAACGGGGATTACAAGCTCGCGGCATACGCCCTCCTTGGTGACAACGTCAAAGCAGGTGCGATCCTCCAGGATACGAATATTTTGTGCATAAAAGTCGGCTTTTTCGCACGTGAGCGACACATACATCGTGCGGTAACTTTTACCGCCCACGCCGCGCAACAGCGGCTCGTCGCCGTTGAGCAGGAGCGTTCCGCCCGTTTGCAAGCCGCAAAGGATCTCCAGCTTGGCACGGCAAATGCCCTTGCGACTGCCGAGTGCCTCCATGTGCGAGGTACCGATATTGGTGATGATTGCGATATTCGGTGCGGCGGCAAGCGACATGCGCTCGATCTCGCCAAAGCCGCTCATGCCCATTTCCAAAACGGCACAGTCGCACTCTTTCGGAATCTCCATCATGGAAAGCGGCATGCCGATGACGCTGTTGTGATTGCCTTTTGAGGCATACACGCGCTTTTTGCTTGCAAGCACGGCGGCAACGGCGTCCTTTGTGGTGGTCTTTCCCACACTTCCCGTAACGGCTACCACCGCGGCGTTCAGGGTTTCACGCCGTGCGGCGGCAAGCGTCGAGAGAGCCGCTTCGCTGTCCGCGACCGTAATATACGCAACCTCCGTGTGGGCATCTGCCTCCGTGACCTTCTCACAGATCACGCACCGACAGCCGTTTGCGATCGCCGTCTCAATATAATCGTGTCCGTCCACACGAGAGCCGCGCAGAGCAACAAAGGCAACGCCTGCCTCCGCCTCGCGCGAATCGGTGCAAAGTGCATGCACCGCTGTATCGGGGCTTTCATTCCCCCAAAGGCGTCCCTTGCACATTTGTGCCAGCTGACGCGCCGATATTCCTTCTTTATTTTGTATCTCTGCCTTCATTCGTCTGCTCTCCTTCCGTCAGACCCATGCCCTCGGGCGCACGCAGGCGCGCCTCGAACGCCTCTTTTACCAAAATCCGTTCATGGAAAGGACGTCGCTCCTCTCCCACAATTTCATATTCCTCGTGACCCTTGCCCGCAAGCAGGATCAAATCTCCCCGTTTGCCTTGCTGTACCGCGTAGCGGATGGCTTCGGCGCGGTCGGGGATGACGCGTACCGCTTCCCTGTTCGCAATGCCCGAGAGGATTTCCCGAATGATGTTCATCGGGTCCTCGCCGCGACAGTTGTCGGAGGTGATGATGACAAGGTCGGCAAGCTCGGACGCGATCCGCCCCATCACGGCTCGCTTGGTGCGGTCACGGTCGCCTCCGCAACCGAACAAAAGCACCAGCCGCCCCTCCCTTTGCAACAGTCGCCTTGCTGTCAGTAGCAGCTTTTCCAATGCGTCGGGCGTGTGGGCATAATCGATGATGACGGCAAACTCGGCGCCAATGCCAAGCTTGACGCGCTCCATCCGCCCCTTGACACCGCCCATGGTGGCAAGCGCGGTTTTGACCGCGGCGGGACTGCAGCCCAGCTCCAACGCGCACACCGCCGCCAGCATGGAATTCATTACGGTGAACTCGCCCGCTATGGGACAGGAGAGCCGCAGGCGCGTGCGCCCGGACGAGAGCCGATACAGAACACCGTCCTGCCCGTCAAGCTCCACGTCGGTGGCTTGGTAGTCGGCATCCTGAGAGACGCCGCAGGTGACGTGCTTGCCCGTAGCGGCGGCAAGCATTTGATTGCAATACGGAGAATCGGCACACAGCACCGAAAGCGCCGACTTGGAAAACAGCTTTGCTTTGGCTTGTGCGTACGCCTCCATGGTCTTGTGAAAATCCAGATGCTCGGGGGTCAGATTGGTAAAGATCGCGGCGCGAAAACGGATGGGAGCGAGTTTTTCCAGCTCCAGGGCATGGGAGGATGCCTCCATTACCACGTATTCCACGCCGTCGTCCGCCATTTGCGCAAGGATCCGATACAGATCCTTTGGGTCGGGCGTGGTCAGGTTGGCAACGCCTTGCTCCGTCGCGTGCGTATAAGTGCCGCCGCGGCTCTCACTCCCCACCGTGCCGATGACACCGCAGGTGCAAAGCGAATTTTCCAGCACCGTGCGCAGCATGTGCGACACGCTGGTTTTTCCGTTCGTCCCCGTAACGCCGATGATCGCAAGGCGTCGGCTCGGATAGCCGTACCAGGCATCGAACAGATATGCAAGAGAGGCACGCGGATTGCGGCTTTGCAAACGGATGATCCCCGCACCCGGATCGACCGCGGCGTCGGCATCCGTCAAAACGGCGATCGCCCCGTTTTGGATCGCCTCACCGATATGCGCATGCCCATCGTTCTTGCCGCCGCGCAGACAGACGAACAAGCCGTTCTCGGTTCGCTCGCGCGAGTCGGAGCTGATCCCGCCGATCTCCAAATTCTGATATTCGATGGGGCAAAAAATGCCTGCCCCATTACACAGATCCCCAAGCTTCACAGAGCCTTCCTCCAAAAAATCGAAATTTCTTTCCACTTCCCGACAGGTGCTCTGTCTTGTTTCTTTATTCTGCTGTGTCGCCTTCCCAATCCTCGTCAAAGTCCTTGTCGTCCAGGTGTCGGAAGGTGACCTCCACAGCGGTTCCACGCGGCACGCTTGTGCCCGGTGCGATCGATTGCTTGACGACCGTTGCAACCGTTCCGCTCAAATAGTTTTTCGTACCGAGGATGCGGATATTCAAGCCCGCATCGATCAGCCGCTGATTTGCAACCACCGCACTCAGTCCCGTGACGTCGGGGACGGTGACCATTTCCTCCTCGGTTGCCTGATCGGTATACGCGAGGATCCTTGCGGAGTTCTTCTCTACCACGGTGCCCGCCTCGGGATATTGGCGGTAGATGATGCCGTCGTCAGCACCGACGAACTCGATCTGCAAGCCGTTCTTACGGCAATAATTCTCGGCGGCGGAGACCGACCAATGGCGGAAGTTGGGAATGGAGATTGCCATGTTTGCAAGCTCCTTTTCGCTGTAGACCGCCTCGACTCCAAGGTACGGAAGAATGGTCTCCATGACGTTTCCGACGTAGGGTGCCGCTACGGTGCTGCCGTAGAGCGTGCCCTTGGTGGGCTCGTCGACGATGATGATGATGGCGTACTGAGGATCGTCCGCAGGTGCAAACGCCACGGTGGAGCATACGTATTTTTCGCTGACTGCGAAGGCATTTGCAGGTCCTGCATATTTGCAGATCGTGCAAACGAAGCAGCTCTCTCCGTCAATGGTCTTGGGCGTTGCCGTGTAGCCGCATTTGGGACATTCACGCTCCTTTTTTTCGGAGGTTCCCGTCTTTGCGGCAAGTCGGTAGCCTGCAACGTAGGCGTTCTTTGCACCGCCGTTGCCCGAAACGCCGCCCTCAAGGATGCTTGCAACCGTTTCGCAGACCTCGGCGCTGACCACCTGGCGGCGGACGCTATCCTCGTAGGAGCGAATGAGATTGCCGTTTTCGTCCGTGATGGAGGAAACGAAGTGCGGACGCACAAGATATCCTCCGTTGGCGACCGCGCTGACCGCCGTAATTTGTTGCATGAGGGTAACGTTGAAGTTTTGTCCAAAGGCGTAGATGGCAAGGTCGAGATCGGTGAACGCCTCCTCGGGGGCAAACACGCCGCCGCCCTCACCCGGAAGATCCACTCCCGTTTTTTCCAGGTAGCCAAAGGACTTCAGATAATCGTAAAAGGTTTGTGTCCCAAGTCGCAGACCCACACGCATCAGCCAGGGGTTGCAGGATTGCTGAATGCCCTCCACAAAGGTCAAGGAGCCGTGCCCCTGCACCTTGTGGCAATGGATCCTTTGACCGAGCACGGTAAAGGAGCCTGCGCAGGAGTAGCTCTCCTGCAGGGTGACCACGTCCTCCTCCAGCGCCATGGCGGCGGTGATGACCTTGAAGGTCGAGCCGGGGATATAGGACTCGGTGATCGCCTTATTGGACCACATGTTCATCAAAAGATTTTGCTTGAAGGCGTTGTATTCGTCACTTCCAAGCGCGTATTCACTGTTTGAGAGCGACTCCAGCGACTGCCAATCCAAGGACCAGGGGTCGTTGAGGTCAAAGTTGGGATAGATCGCCATGCCCAGCACTGCGCCCGTTTGTACGTTCATCACAATGCCTGCCGCGCGGTTTTCGCCGCCCGACTCGCGGTACGCCGTCTCCAATTGCTCCTCCAGCGCCGCCTGAACGTAGACGTCGATGGTGGTATTGACGTGGTAGCCGTTTTGCGCGGCGATGTACTCCTTGTAGGCATACGGCATTTCGTTGCCCGATGCGTCCCGCGCGGTGACGTAACGCCCGTTGGTGCCTGCAAGCATTTGGTTATAGTTGAACTCCAAGCCGTAAAGTCCCGTTCCGTCGCTGCCCGTAAAGCCTAAGACGTGGGAGGCGAGTGCGGAGTACGGATAGTAGCGCGTGGAGGTGCTTTCCATGTAGATCATCTGCTCCAGATCGTACTCGTCGATAAAGGCGCGTACCAGATCGGCGCGGTCCTCGTCCACCTCACGCTCGATCGTGCGGTCGAGGTACTTTGTGTAGGTGGTCTGCTTGAGGACGAATTCATAGCTGACGTCCAGAATCTCCGAAAGCTTTTCGGCGATCAGAGTATCCAAACGGATATTGCTCCCCGCTTGGTCGTGCTCGCTTTGCGCACGTGCAATGCTTGAGGGAGAAATGAACACGCGGTAGGTGGAAACGTTGGTGGCAAGCAGGACGCCGTTGGCGTCGTAGATGTTGCCGCGCGTGGCATTGACTGCCGACTCGGTGGTCATTTGCGAGAGCACCTTTTGCTGATAGTGCTCGTAATCGACGGTTTGCAAAAGGAATATGCGAAGCAAAAGAGCGCAAAAGAGCAATACCGCGCCCCCCAACAGCACAGCGGAACGCCCGACTGTTTTTGGGTGAAGCTCGTCATTGCTCTTTTTATCACCAATGGGTGCTTTTTCTTCCATGTCCGTGCGCTCCTTTCCTGCTTTTTTTGAAAAAAGCGACAGGCGATCCCATCGCTTTTTCCCGTTTGTTTATGTTATGAAAGCATTTGCGGAATTATGCAGGATCCTTCATTATTTTACGCCAAGTGCGCTGAGCAGTGCCGAAATACCGATGGTCTGCTCCTTTTCCTCCTCAAACGCCTCGATGGAATCTGCCGAGCCCAAGGAGAGATACTGCATTTGCAGGTACTTTTCCTCTACCATGCCAAGCTCGTTGACCGCATAATCGCGAATGCTGAGCATGTCGTTCTTAACGCTCAGATCCGATTTCAGCTCCGCGACCTCGCCCGACATCTCGGTCAGCTCCAAGGTCAGCGAGTTGACACGCTGTTCACCCTGGTTGATCATCACGGCGCTGGCAACGATCATCATCAAAGACATTGCAACCGCAAGCAGAGCCGCAAACGCGGAAAGCGGAAAACGGCGGCTCTCCTGCTCGGTGTTGATCTTTTCCTGATTGAACCACGCAGGTGCAGAGGCGCGAACGGTTTGGGTCAGCTTTGCGGGAAGCTTGCGGATCTGTGCAGGCAAACGGGAAAGCTTCTCCAAAGCTCCCTCGCCATCCTCGTACTTGATGACAGCGTAGCCCGCAGTACTTCCCTCCTCGGTGTTGATGAGCGCTTGCTCGCAAGAAGGGTTCGAAAAATCCTCGTGCTTGGTGCGCATGGCGCGCGTTTCCCGGAAATAGCGGATCAGATCGCTGCTCGACATGCTCTCCTTACCTTTGCGGTAAAGGTTGCCGACGGCGGTATCGTTCAACAGCCCCAGGCGATATGCACCGGGGGCGATGGAACGGGTCTCTTGCTCTCTTGCGATCTGCTCCTTGACCTCGCATGCCACAGCCTTGGAAAGTCCGCGACCCGAAAACTGTGCCGCTACGGCTTGTACCTGCGGCTGTGCGCTCACGTTGAGTGCAGTGTTTTTTGAAGCAATATTCAATTTCTGCTCGGTGTGCGCCATGACGGGTCGGTTCCTTTCTATTTATTATATGTTACAGCTTTTCGGCTACGCGAAGCTTTGCGCTGTGCGAGCGCGGATTTTCTTTGAGCTCCTCTTCGCTTGGAAGAATGGGCTTTTTGTTGACGAGCTTGATTTTTGGACGGTTGCCGCACACGCATACCGGCAAGCTCTTGGGGCAGGTGCAGCCGCTTGCCAGAGAGGCAAAGGTCTGCTTGACGATGCGATCCTCCAAGGAATGGAAGGTGATGATTGCAATGCGTCCGCCCGGATTTAAAAGCGAGACGGCGGACTTGATCGCCGGGGCGATCACATCCAGCTCTGCGTTCACCTCAATGCGAAGTGCCTGAAAGGTCCGCATTGCCGGATGGTGTCCGCCATCTCCGTGGTGCGTCGGAACGGATCTTTTGATGATCTCGACCAGTTCCCCTGTGGTCTTGATCTCTGCCGTTTCACGAGCGCGAATGATATTTGAAGCGATACGGGAGGAAAAACGCTCTTCCCCGTATTCAAAGAGGATGCGCCGAAGTGCCTCCTCGGAATATTCGTTTACGATCTGCTTTGCAGTCAAAGGCTTGGAGGCGTCCATGCGCATGTCCAAGGGAGCGTCGGCGCGATAGGAAAAGCCGCGCTCTGCCGTATCCAGCTGATAGGAGGACACGCCAAGGTCGAGCAGAAGTCCGTCGATGTGCGCAATGCCGCGCGCCTCGCAGACCTGTGCAAGGTCGCAGAAATTGGTGTGCACCACCTCGGTGCGCTCACCAAAGCGAGAAAGGCGTTCGCTTGCCACCCGAACAGCGGTTTCGTCCTGATCCAGAGCCAGGAGCTTGCCGCCCTCTCCAAGATGGGATGCGATCACCGAGCTGTGTCCCGCTCCGCCTGCCGTACCGTCTACGTAAACGCCGTCGGGGCGGATGGAAAGAGCCTCGATGCATTCATCCAACAAAACCGAGCGGTGTGAAAATACGATTTGCTCCTCCATACTACCTCTCCTTTTTTACAGTCCAAGCTCCTCAAGCTCGGAGATCATTTCATCAAGGTTGATCTCCTCCTTGATCTGATCGTAGACCTCCTCTGCCCAGGTCTCGGCGTAGTCTCCGCAACCGACCACGATTGCGTCGCGCAGAATTTCGGCATGGTCTACAAGCTCCTGCGGAAGAACGATTCTTCCCTGCGAGTCAGGCGCGACCTGCGTCAATGACGCGTGCAGGAAGCGCATGATCTTTTCGGAGAGCTTTCTCTTTTGCTCCTTGAGGGGGGCGATGTAGCTTTCCCAGCCTTGCAAGGAATAGACCTTGAGGCATTTTTCGCGAATGTCCTTGGCGACCACAAAGGTTTGACCCAGCTCCTCGCGCAGCTTTGCGGGGATGAAAATTCGTTTTTTTGAATCCAGCGAATGTCTGTATTCTCCACCCAGCATGCATCGTTCCTCCTTTCTGAGCTTTTTGTGGTAAAAGCGTGTGATTTTGCCCCACTTTGAAGCATTTTTCACCACTTTGCACCACTTGCATATATATTATATAACATTTATCAAAAATATGCAATAGGTTTTCGAAAAAAAGTTTTAATTTTTTGTGAATATTTTCGTTTTTTTCATGTTTTTTCTTTCCCTGAAAAGCGGGGACAAAGTTTGACCGCAGAAGCCCTTCTCACCACCCCAAAAGGAGCGCTAACAACGCGAATTTGACGCACCGCAACGGGCGCTTGGCGTTGCGCTTCATTGCTCCACGTCTCGCCCATGCTCTCGCGTTAAAAACGCGCGTGCAAGGAGTGAAAAAAGCCTTCTCGTTGGTGGGAAGGCGGAGGAAGCGTCTTGAAAGCTGCGCGACAAAAAGATTTTTATGAAATTCGAGGAAAAGAACTTGACGGAAAATGCAAAATATGTTATACTTAAATAGATAGACTAACAGTACTACGCAGAAAGAAGGAAGATAGAAAACATGGAACGAGAAAGCGAACTTTTTGCATCCCTTTGTGCCCTGCGGCAACAGATCCGTGAGCGCGAAAAGAAAAAGACAGGCAGAACGCCCGTGGTATGCTCGGACGACTCCATTCGCGAGATGATTCGTCTGATGCCGCGCAAGGCGTCCGATTTTTACAGCATTCCGGGCATTGGTCCCGCATTTGTGGAGAATTTTGCAGAGGAATTTTTGCGCGTGATGGGCGCGGATGAGGAGGTCTCTTCCGCAAGCGCGAACGAGGAGACGGCTTCTGACGTGGAGGGCACGTTGCGCGAGCTTTCCAAAAAGCTGATCAACATCAACAAGACCAACCGCATGCTCTTCCTCCCCAAGCTTGCGGCAAAGTATGCGGTGGATCTGTTTGATGCTTCGGGTCGCTACAATCCGCTCGACATCCTCTTCCACGCAGACGCGCCGATGATCATTTCGGATGCCGCCGACCAGGATCTGCCCCGTACCGATCCTGCACGCGAGCGATACAAGAATTTGGTCAACCTGATCCGTGAGAGCACGCGCGATCTGCGCGACAAGGGTCAAAACGACCTTTATATCGGCTACCCCTTTGTACAAGGGTGCCTCATCAACGGTGAGTTTGGCGTGCGCGCACCGCTCTGCCTCTTCCCCGTTGTCCTTGACCGCACCACCTCCAGCATCACCATCGCGCTTGACCCCACCCGTGACGTGATGTATAACAACACGCTGATCCTGGCGCACTACAAGTTCAACAGCGTCACCTCTCCCATGCCCGACTGCGTGGTGGAGGAGGTCAATCCCGACACGTTCCTGCAGAATTTGCTCGACTTTTACGGTGAGAGCGACATCCGCATTGAGTACAACAGCGACGAATTGAAAAAGTTTACCGAATACCCCGGCGAATCCTTCCCCAAGTACGCGCGCGGCACACTCAAGCTGGTGCACAACGTGGTGGTTGGCAAGTTCCCCGCGTATTCCAACGCCATTCAGCGCGACTTTGAGCAGATTTTGGATAAGGGTCTGGTCAACCGCCTGGTTTCCGACCTGGTCTCGGACTACGGCGCGATCGACTTTTACTCTGACCACGAAAGCACCAAGCAAAAGGAGGACGCCCCCGACGGCATTCCCGCCATCAGCGAGAACTCCCTGGTGTATATCAACGCGCTCAACTCCGCGCAGGAGGCAGTTCTGCACGCGCTGAACGACAAAAACGAGCTTGTGGTGGAGGGCCCTCCCGGCACGGGTAAATCCCAGACCATCACCAGCCTGATCACGCAGTTTGTCAACGAAGGCAAAAACGTTTTGATGGTGTCCGAGAAAAAGACGGCACTTGACGTGGTCTACTCCCGTCTTGGCAACCTCTCGCGCTATGCGGTGATGATGGATGACGCCAACAACAAGAATTTGTTCTACGGTCAGCTGGAAAAGCTCCTGCTCAGCACCGATGCAAACGTGCCGCTGGAGACCCCCGACCTCTCCCCCATTTCCTCCGAGATCGATGCGGACGTGGCAACGCTGGAGATCATTGCAAACAAGCTCTTTACCCCCGGCGAATTTGGCGTAGCGCCCTACAAGCTCTACATGGAAAATCGCCGCATCAATCTGCAAAACCACGAGCAGATCAAAACCTACAAGACCATTCGCACGGTGATCACCGACGAATTGCTCAACCTCAATTACGACGAGATCCACGCGATCCACAAAAAGTTCGCCAACGGACAGCTTACCAACAGTCTTGACCACTACCAGCTCACCATTGAGCGTTACCCGTGGTTCCTCAAGATGAAGGACGATCTCTCCAATTACGATCTCATCCTCTTTACCGACGCCATCGACGATATGATCCTCAAGATCGACGAGTGGAGAAACCAATCGCTCTTGCAGCGCATGACCTCCAAGGGCAGACTGACCAAGGAGATTCAGAACCTGACCAAGAACTACTTCCAAAAGGTGGGCGGCTCTTACACCGTCCGCTTGATGATGGAGCAACCCGAGGCAGTGAAGCAGAGCCTGAAGGAGTTTACCGCAGGGTATGCAAACCTCAAGCCCGTGGTGACGAGTCTGACCGACCACGAAAACCTCTACCTTGCCGCCCTGCGCAAGATCCACAAGATCTGCGGCGGTACGGTGACCGAGTGGAACGACGAGCTTTACAACACCGTTCTCTTTGAGTACATTCAGAAGTTTGAGAGTGAGAACCGCACCCTCATCCCGAAGGTGGATTCCTTTGAGAAGATCATCTCCTCGATGGAAAACAACATCAAGATCAAGCAGGAGCTCTCCCGTCAGCGCATTACCAAGCTCCTCGCCGACGATATCAAGTATATCACCACCTCCAAGCGCAAGGGCGAGATCAGCCGCGCCATTGAGAGCCGCAGACGCAGCAGCGTAGCAAAGTTTGTGCAGAAGTTCGACTTTGAGCTGTTCAAGGCACTCAAGATCTGGCTGATGACCCCCGATGCCGTCTCCGAGGTGCTCCCCCAGCAGAACGATCTGTTCGACCTGGTCATTTTTGACGAGGCGTCGCAGCTCTACGTGGAAAAGAGCATTCCCTCCATCATTCGTGCCAAGAAGGTCGTCATTGCGGGCGACCACAAGCAGCTCCGTCCCTCCAGCCTTGGTGACGGTCGCTTTGACATGGAGGATATGCTGGACGAGGATGCAGAGATCTCGGCAGCGCTCGAAGAAGAGAGCCTTTTGGACCTTGCGCGCTTCCGCTACCCCGACGTCCTGCTCAACACGCACTACCGCTCCAAGTACGAGGAGCTCATCGACTTCTCCAACTACGCCTTCTACAAGGGCAGACTCTTCGTGGCTCCCAATACCGATAAGCCCGAAAAGCCCCCCATTGAGGTGCACCAGGTGACCGACGCCGTATGGCAAGGCCGTGCCAACCGCAAGGAGGCAGAGCGCGTGGTGGAATTGATCAAGGAGTTCTTTGCCACAAGACAGCACAACGAGACCATTGGCGTCATTGCATTTAACGTATCGCAACGCGACATGATCTACGACGTGATCGATGAGGAGTCCTTGAAGGATCCCAAGTTTGGCACGATCGTACGCGCCGAAATGTCCCGTAAGGACAACGGTGAGGACACGGGCTTCTTCGTTAAGAACATTGAAAGCGTGCAAGGGGACGAGCGTGACGTGATCATGTTCTCGATCGGTTACGCAAAGAACACCAGCGGCAAGCTGATCCACAACTTTGGTTGGCTGAACCAAAAGGGTGGCGAAAATCGCCTCAACGTTGCCATCAGCCGCGCAAAGAAGAAGATCCACATCGTCACCTCCTTCCGCCCTGCCGAATTGATGCTGGACGACGCCAAGAACGACGGTCCTCGCATTCTCAAGCGTTACCTGGAGTACGCGTTTGCGGTAAGCAGCGAGAACAAGGAGGAGGCAGAGATGATCCTGCGCTCCTTTGGCGAGACCTACGGCATTGTTGCCGCACCGCTTGAGACCGAATTTGCACAGCGCGTTGCCGACGCCCTGCGTGAAAAGGGCTACGAGATCGATACCCAGGTGGGTATTGGCGGCTACCGCATTGACATTGCCGTCAGCAAAAACGGCAAGTACGTGCTTGGCATTGAGTGCGACGGCAAGCTTTACAGCGTCCCCTCCTCCGCCCGTGAGCGCGACTACCACCGCCAGAAGTATCTGGAATCCCGCGGCTGGAAGATCAAGCGCATCTGGAGCATGGATTGGTGGCGCGATCCCCAACGCGAAATTTACAACATCTGCTCGATTGTAGACAGCTTGTAAGATCCCATATAAACGCAAAAACCACAAAGCCTCTCTAAAAGGACGGCTTTGCAAAAGGGGGGTGTCTCAAATGCAAAATTTGAGACACCCCCAAAGGGGCTAGTCAGATTTAGGCGAGAATCGTCGATTTTGGGGCGTGAGGCGTACGAGGGTACGTCGAGCCCCAAAAGCGGCGATAGAAAAAGCCCGTAAATATTT
>JAFTKJ010000050.1 GCA_017453305.1 Clostridia bacterium | reverse complement strand
GAGTTCAACCCCATGATGGGTCACCGCGGATGCCGCCTGGCAGTCACCTATCCCGAAATCGCAAAGATGCAGACCACCGCTGTGATCCGCGCTGCAATCAACGTTCAAAAGGCTCATCCCGATTGGAACGTTAAGCCCGAGATCATGATCCCGCTGGTTGGCGACGTGCAGGAATTGAAGTACGTGAAGGCTGTTGTTGTTGAAACCGCAGATGCAGAGATCGCAGCAGCAGGCGCTAACCTCGAGTACGAGGTTGGTACCATGATCGAGATTCCTCGTGCATGCCTGACCGCAGATGAGATCGCAGCAAACGCTGACTTCTTCTGCTTCGGTACCAACGACCTGACCCAGATGACCTACGGCTTCTCCCGTGACGACGCAGGCAAGTTCCTGGGCGCTTACTACGATGCAAAGATCTTCGAAAACGATCCCTTTGCTAAGCTTGACCAGACCGGTGTCGGCAAGCTGATGAACATGGCAGTTACCCTTGGCAGACCCGTAAATCCCAACCTCCACGTTGGTATCTGCGGCGAGCACGGCGGTGACCCCACGTCCGTAGAATTCTGCCACAGCGTAGGACTTGACTACGTATCCTGCTCTCCCTTCCGTGTTCCGATTGCACGTTTGGCTGCTGCGCAGGCTGCAATTAAGCAGAAGTAATTTAAAATTGATCCTTTTTGGGAGCCGTTGCGCGTCAACGGCTCCCATTTTTTCACTTTTTGTTGCAAATTTGTTGCAAAATGGAAAAATGTATGCTATAATGAATTTGTAAACACTTCCAAAAAATTTCAGGAGGGTGAATTATGAAAAAAGTACTGCTTGTTTTGTTGGCGGTCCTGACGGTGTTCTCGCTCTGCGCATGCGACGATTTCTTTTCAAATCTTTCGTCCGGCACATCCAAGGAGACCGTTGCAGACCAAACGTCCGGAGATAATACAAATCCGGATGGCGGAACACCGGGGCAGGGTGAGGAAATTTTGCCCGACGTGCCCGAGGTAGGTGCCGATCGCGTCCTCTATGAGGAAATGCAGGAGGGAGAGATCTTCCGTATGACGGTCAAGATCAAAGACTCCGCCGGCAAAAACGATTATATCACGCTGGAGTCCTTTGTTGACCTGGTGTATCTTGTGAACATGGGTGCCACCGACACCTCCTTTGCCGACAGCCTGAAGCAGGGCGTTTCCTGGACGGTCAACGGCAAGCCTGCAAGCGCAAAAACGCCCGTGCGAGACGGTGACGTGGTTGAATATACGGTGCGCTCCGACGAGGGTGGCAACCATGAGTCCGGTGACCAAAACGAGACCATGACCAAGCATCCCGACGTGGAAACCGTCCCCCCCGAGGATTGGACCGACAGCGGCGAAAAGCCCGACGTCGACCATCCCGGTGTGGATGACCCCAATGCCTCCTGCGCGCATGAGTGGAAGGAAGGGTATTGCCATAAGTGCGACTCCGTTTGCTCTCACAAGGAGTGGGACGATCAAAAATGTTGCACCGTTTGCGGCATGCCGATGGGGGTGGAGCTGATCTCGATCACCGTTATTGAAAACGGAGAGGAAGTTTTCCGCGCCAACCAAGCCGAGGCTGTCATTGGTGATCTTCTCTATTCTTGGTACGGTCGTAGCTTCCGCGATCTGAGCCGCGAATTTGTGATCACGCTCAACGGGGAGGAGATCCTTGATGAAGCGTTTGTGATCACCGAGCGCTGTAAGATCGAGCTGACCACCCGCGAGGGAGGCGACGTTGAGGAAGAGCACCACAGCTACGAGGTGTACTGCGTTTATTACGACTCCTTTATTGACGAGGAAGGGAAGCTCCATTGGATCAATCAGACCAAGGACTTTTACGTGATCATTCAGGATGAGTATCCGCATCTGCATGATCTTTTGTACGGTGTCCTCTGCGTTGACTTGCAGGGCGGCGAGACCATTTACGTCAACGGCGAAAAGGTAGACCGTACGGCAGGCTATTTCTTTAAGTCGAATGCCCGTAACTATATTGCTATTCTCGATGCCGACATTCCGTTTGAGCCCTTTGACATTACCGTTAAGGACGAGACGGGTGTGTTTGGTGACAAAACGCTGCATTTTGAAGCCCCCGTATTCTGGCAGGAGATCGTAAGCCTGGTGTTTGGTGACGTTGATTTCAAGGGCTTCGAATATACCTTCAGCTGTGTGGATGAAGAGGCGGCATATCTTCCGCAGGCAATCGCCGTGGAGTGCGTCATGACGATCTCCTATCAAAAGACCCACGTAACGGTGATCGCGCCCGACGAAAAGAACGAACTTGTCAGCACCGTTTACAGCGTCGCGGGACCTCTTCCTACGCTGGAAAAGTTTGTCGCGGAGCAGCTTGGTATCAAGAATTTGACAGAGTACTATTTCTGCGACGAGGCGGGCAAGGAGATCCCGTTGGATTGCACCGAGTACCGCACGTTTTACGCGTTCTCCAAAAAGCTGCTTTCCGAGTCCTTTGCCGTGACCTACCGTGTGGAGGCGTGGGACGGCAACCTGTATCAGGGTGAGTTCAACGCAACACGGCCGATGCGTCTGGCGGACATTCTGGATCTTGCCATCGGTGCAGGATTGGATTACAACCAGTATCAGCTGATCATCAACGACGAGATCATCGATACGAGCATGGACAGCGCCAAGAATGCCTACGGAATTCTGATCTGGCAGGGCTGTACGGTGGAGTTGAGCAAGGCGATCACCGTCTTTGGTATGGTGGATGGCGATCAGCCGCGCGACTATCAGCTCAAGTTTGTTGATTTTGACGCCCTGACCGTGGGGGATGTTGCCACCGCATTGGGGGTCAACTTTGGTGATTATGAGTGGAAATTCGCATGGAGCTCCGAGATCTTGCATGCAGAAATGCTACTGAAGGACCTGGTGGTCACCGAGCCCTATCTGGAAATTTGGGCACACCCGAAAAAGATTCATATGAGCGTCACGGTATACGACCGCGACGGTGGTGAAAACAGCTTTGAGATCAATCGCGTCGGTATGAGCATGACGCTTTCAGAGGTTGCTGAGCTGGCAGGTGTAGCTTACGACGATTATTTGTGGTACTACGCAGGGATCGACGATTCCACGCCCCTGCCGTCGGATTTCGTTTTCACGTACGATTCTCACGGAATTACCGAAATGCGTTATCTCAAGGCGGTCTCCAAGGAGTTCCGCGTGGAGATCATGATCACCGATATGAACTCCATCAACGTCAGCGACAACAAGTATTACACAGCACCCATCACCGTAGGGGCGCTTCTGCAATCTTACGGCTATGAGTGGAGTCGGGTAGAGAAGGTCTATAACACCTACTTCATGACCGAGCTGTATGAGGACACCGTCATCGATACCTTTATGAGCTTGCAGGTCTTTTTGATCTATGAGGAGACCGTGACGCCCGAGCAGCCCGTTGGAACCCTTACCTATGACGTCCTTTTGGAAAACGGCGAGCAATTCGTCAGCAGCTACCAATTCTTCTCTGTGGGAATGCTTGCGGAGCTGTTGGATATGGCAGGCGTTTCCGTGGACTTCGGTCTTGGTTACCGCGTTACGGTCAACGGGGCGGTGATCGAGGATTCCTATAGCAAGGGCGCATATTTCCTTGAGATCAGCGGCGACTGCACGGTGGAGATCCGTCCTACCATCAAGATCGCGTTGGAGGGCGACCTCAGCACCGATTGCCTCTACTATACTCCTGCCGACGCTCCCACCTTTGGTCGCATCGCCGAGGATTTCGGCGTCAATTTTGACGACTACGTCTGGACCTTCTTCGAAGGGGTTGAGGTGACGAGTGAGGATAGCATCTATCAGTACTGCGGCACCGATGATTACTTTTATCACACCATCCGCGTGACGAAGCGTGCAATCGAGTTCTCCATCTATTGTATGGACGAAAACGGCGTGGAGATGCACTTCCACACCGAGGGCAAGTCCGAGCTGATGCACGGCGTAACGCTGGAGGAGGTTGCCAAGGCGTTCGGCTTGGACGTATACGCCTTTACCTGGGAGGTGACCGATTTGAACGCAGGCGGCGCGTATACCACCATTGACCCCACCTACGTGTTCAAAACCTATAGCCCCGGCTACGACGTAACGAGCAGCGAGGAGCGTGCACACTATGTGCTGGTTGCAAAGCCCCTCAAATCTGCCGACTCCGAAGGGGCAACCGAATAAGAAAAACGGGATCGACTCATAAGAGTCGATCCCGTTTTGTTATTTCAGCCGAAAGCGCTTTTGCAGCTTGACAAGATAAAAGGTGATCAAGCGCGTCAGGCACACGTCGTAAAGAACAAAGCAAAGAAGCACCAGGGCAAAAAATCCCAAAAGATAGGGCAGGGTATTGTATCCGACGAGCAGCTCGGGGAGAAAGAAGTAGCTGATGGCGTAGATCAAGCCTACCGAAAGCACTAAGATCCCCAGCTTGAGCACCCAACCAATGGGGAGGTTGCATCTTTTTTCGATCTTTTCCTTTAAAATGGGATAAAATCCTGCCAGCATGGCGTAAAAGAGCACGGGGGTTTTGAGCGGCAGGAGCAAAATGGATACGATGGAGGTGACGATCCAGATCAGCCATGGGTATGCGCCTCCCATTTCAATGACCGCGTAAACGATCAGGAGTGAGGCGATCACGGCAACGCTGAGGTCGATCACCTCAATGATGGCACCAAGCCCCAAAATCACGACGCCAAGCGCGCACAGCATGGCACTGACGGTCATGCACTTGATTTGTCGTTTCATATTCGTTTGCATGTTTGCCTCCCGGCGTCAGCAGCAACGGATCAGGTCGCCACCCATCATTTCACAGCAACAATCGGCGCAAATGAGCTGGGTACAGCAGTTGCAGGTCTGGTCGGTATTGCTTGCGGTGCGGTAACCCGTTCCGTAGCCTGCGGTTTGCGCGCGGAGCTGATCGCGTGCGGCGCGATACTCCTGGTTGTAGGGGTCCATCGAGCAGGCTCTGTCAAACATGCTTTGCGCATCGGTAAAGTATCCGCGTTTGTAGACCACGCATCCCATCAAAAAGAACCACTCGGCGTTTTGCATGGTAGAGGGCATCGAGCGCAGGATCTGCTCGGCACGCTGGATCTCGTTTTGATTGATCAAGCGGCGCACCTCGGCAAAGCGCGCGTCTCCCGAGGCGGCAGAGGCGTTGGGGTTGCCGTTATACCCTCCGCGGTTTCCTTGATTGCTCTGTCCGCCGCCTGCACGCATTTTTTGAATTTCCTCGTACGCGGCGTTGATCTCCTTCATTTTTTCACTTGCCAGGTCGGCAAGGTCGCTGTCGCGGTACTTATCGGGGTGATATTTGCGCGCCAGATCGCGGTATGCTTTTTTTACTTCATCGTCAGTGGCGTTGGGAGAAACGCCAAGGACCTCATAAGGATTTTTCATCTTCTTCGGTTTCACCTTTCCAAGTTTGATTCAAAATGCGGTCAGCAGTCGAGGGCAGACCGAGATACAGGATGTTGCACAGGATTTCTTTGATCTCTTCCATGGGGAAGTGATCGATCAGCACAAAGGCGTTTTCGGCATCCGTCAGATATTTTTTGAGCGAGATCTTCACGCTCTCGGCGTTTTCTTCGGTCATTTCATTACCAAACAGGCGCAAAAAGGGGTTAAAGCTACCGCTTTTGAGATCTTCGCGGTAGTCGTCGGCGGCGTCGATCAAATAGATCCAATGACCGATGGCTCTGCCAAACTGCGCGGCGATTTTTTGATCTGCACCCTGCAAGCCCTCCGAGCAGACCGCTGCCATCAAATTTCCAAACATCGAGGCAGGCGTGTCCGCACTTGGGGGAGCGGATGCGTCCTTTTCATATTGCCGCAGCTCCTCAAGGTAGGCGCTGACGGTACGGTCCAATTCGGGGTGCCGCTTTTTTGCACGTCGATAGCCCGAAGAAAAAAAGAGGGACGCCAGACGCGCACGCAGACGCTTGAAGCCTGTTTCGTCATTGACGTCGTCGCGACATTTGTGGTAGGTCAGAATGGCGGAGGCGTCGGCACAGTAAGCCAGGGTGGGGGAGTCGGTTACCGTCAAACGGCGACGCAAGGGATGCACCAAGCAGCGCGCCTTTTTGAGAGTGATCTCCTCATTCAAAAGCGAGAGGCGAAAGGCTGCCAAGAAAACGAAATCGTAGCTCAGCGACATGCGTGAGCATTGCCCTGTGCAATTTCCCATATGTCTGCAAAGTCCGCAATAGAGCGCGCGGTAGCATTCCTGATCGCGGACGCGTAACTCCGGCGTGTCGGTGCGCACGTATCCCAGCATCAAAACCCCTCCTTTTTACAGTATGTTCAAGTCTATACCTATATATGATATCTTATTTCTTTGTAAATTGCAAGAAGATTTTGTGTTTTTTTTGAAAAAATCTTGTTTTTTGCATTGTTTTATGCTAAAATGACCTTATCAAAAGCGAATGAAAGGCGGACGTCTTATGAAAAAACAGCTACTCCCGCAAAAAAGGAACTTTTATAAAGCCAATATGCATCTGCACACCACTCTCTCGGACGGCAAAATGACTCCCGAGGAGGTCAAGGCGGCATACAAGGCAGAGGGCTATTCTATCATTGCCTTTACCGATCACGAGGTCATCGTGGATCAAAAAGCATTGCGTGACGAAAGCTTTTTGCCAATCACCTCCCTGGAGGTCTCTTTTAGCGAAAAGGATCCGAGCCTCATCGGCAGTGAGCGCAAGTGCTATCACCTCAACCTCTACGCAAAGGAGGAGGGGAATACCGTCTCTCCCATCTTTTCGGAGGCGGCGATCTGGAATCGCATAGAGCACCTCAAGGAATACGTCACCGACGAGATGCGTCAACACGATGCGCCGCGCCAATACGACGTTGCCCTGATCAATGAAATGATCGCAAAGGCGAATGCGGCAGGCTTTCTCGTGTCCTACAATCACCCTGTTTGGT
This sequence comes from Clostridia bacterium, assembly GCA_017453305.1. Taxonomy (GTDB): domain Bacteria; phylum Bacillota; class Clostridia; order Oscillospirales; family CAG-272; genus UMGS1865. The sequence goes on along the minus strand of JAFTKJ010000050.1, from coordinate 23,629 downwards.
CCCAGCAGAATTATACCGACTACGCACCTTTAAAGGGCATTTGGGGCGTGGAGGTCTACAACTCCGAGTGCGTACACCTGGGACAGCCGGATACGGTACAGCCTTATGACGATCTGTTGCGCTTGGGCAATCGCATCTATCCGCTTGCCACCGACGACATGCACTCGGCGCGCAGCTGCTTTGGCGGCTGGCTGATGGTTTCTGCCGACCGTTTGGACTACGGCGAGGTCATGACTGCTTTGGAAAAAGGGGACTTTTACGCTTCTACCGGTCCCGAAATTTACGAGATCTCCGTCGAGGACGGTATCGTGCACGTGTCCTGCTCCCCTGCAGCGCACGTAAGCGTATCTACCGAGTGCAGAGAGGCAAGGCGAATTAGCGCGGGAGAGACTCCTGTGACCGATGCAAGCTTTGGTTTGTCAAAATATTTTGCCAACGCCCAAAACAGAGAGTGCCGTCACGAGCCGTATTTCCGCGTAACCGTGACCGACGCAAGCGGTAAATCCGCATGGTCACGCGCGTATTTTTCAAACGAATGGAATTGATCCAAACGATCATGAAAGGAAAGGGCAATTTATTATGAAGCAATATCTGATTCCCGAACAGGGCAATTTCTACAAAGCCAATATGCACATGCATACCACGGTTTCCGACGGTCGCATGACACCCGAAGAGACCAAGGAGGAATACCTCAAGCGCGGATATTCCATCGTCGCCTTTACCGATCACCAGGTGCTCGTTCCGCACAACGATCTGACCGACGAGAACTTTTTGGCGATCACCTCCACCGAGATCGACTTCAACCAAACGGGCAACGCCTACGGTTTTATCAAGACCTATCACCTCAATCTCTACTCGCGCGATCCCAACCAAACGCGCTACAGCGCCTTTACCGCAAAGAAGGTCCAGTATCCGGAATACACGCCGCAGGATATGCTCGACTATAATTATCCCAAGGATTACGACGTTGAGCTGATCAACCGCACCATTGAAAAGGCGCGCGAGGAGGGCTTCTTCGTTTCCTACAACCACCCCGTATGGTCCACGCAAACCTATGCGGATTACATTGATCTCAAGGGGCTGTGGGGCGTGGAGTGCCACAATACGGGCTGTGACCGCACGGGGTATCCCGATACGCCTCAGCCACTGGATGATCTGCTCCGCACGGGAGCGCAGGTCTTTCCGCTTGCCACCGACGATGCGCACAACATGAATCACTGCTTTGGCGGTTGGCTGATGGTCAAGGCAGAAAAATTGGAGTACGCCACCGTCATCGATGCTTTGGAGCGCGGTGATTTTTACGCCTCGACGGGACCTGAGATCAAGGAGCTCTCCATCGAGAACGGTATTTTGCACGTGGAGTGCTCGCCTGCACGCTCGGTCTTTGTCAGCACCGAGCGCCGCATGTCCATTCAAAAGAATGCCACCGACGCCCCCCTGACCTCGGTGGACATCGATCTGAACAAGTATTTGTGTGATTCCAACAACGACAAGGCAACCGTCAAGCCCTACTTCCGCCTCACCGTGGTGGATGGGGCAGGAATGCGTGCCTACAGCCGTGCATACTTTTTGGATGAACTGAACTGACGTACACGGCGTAACCGAGCTTTTGGTTGAAAAACAACTCGGTTGCGAGGCTTCTCATTAAGGAAGTTGGGCAGTTTTATTCGCCTGCGGCGAGTTCTATTGCTTCGCAGTGTTTCTCTCGCCAAAGGCGAGCTATTCGGCTCATGACGAGTGATATTTGCTACGCAAGTTTTGGAAGGCGAATAAAATATCACTGAAGCCGTAAGGCTTCAATATCACGATTGCGATAGCAATCATATCACTCCGACGAAGTCGGAATATCACTCTTGCTTTCTCTGCCGATTTGTGGTATAATGGGGCTAACAAAAAGCCTCTCCCTTTGGGAGAGGTGGCGGCGTAGCCGACGGAGAGGGTAAATCGTGGCGAGAATATCCCCTCTCACCCGCTACCGCGGGAGCTCTCCCTAAGGGAGAGCCTAAAGATGCACGTATCTTTAGGGGTATGGGCTTTGCCCTGTGCCTTTGTAATACAAAGGCGAAACTGGCGATAAAACCAAAAGCACAGAAGAGGTAGCCGAACATGATATATTACAAGGTTGTTCATAGATATAAACTGATAGACCATTTTGAATGTAAGGATATTGGGATATATAGTTCTTTAGCCAATGCTGAAAAAGCTATAACACTGTTGCGTGACAAAAGCGGCTTCAAAGAAACGGCTAACGGCTTCAAAATTAAAAAGCAAATTCGACTTTTTAAACCCAAACTTTTAGATAGAACCTTTTGGATCGATGGGTTCGTTACATACACGTATTAATGAGAATACCCCGACAGATCTTAAAATCTGTCGGGGTTAATTATTTGTTTTCTGCGGAGCAATTATGCCTTTTTGGACCGTCGAGGACGCCGGTCCCTACAAGGAGAAATTAAACTTCCTTATGACAAGTTGCCCTTACGCGCTCCTTTTTTGAAAAAAACGAATGCTTGAGCGGTTTTTTTGATGACCCACTTTACAAAACGCTTTTTTTGTGATACAATAATAGAATAGAGAAGATTTGATCGGGAAGGAGGAGAAAAATGGATCTGAATCAGCAATATTACAAGCGAGTCCTGGGTGCCATTGGATGCACGATGCTTATTTTTGAAGCGCTGTTTCAAATTTTTGGAGTCCTGCTGGGTGTAATTGCAGCTGTTCTGGATCATACGCTCGCCTCCACCGTGGCATACAACGTGGTCTTTCAAATTCTGTATGCCGCAGGATATATGACCGTTTTTATGCTTCCCGTGGCGTTTTTGCGTATGATCCTGCGCAAGCGCGGCTGTCCCATTCAGCCCATGTCGCTTTCCCCCCGTTTTTCTCCCATGCTCCCCCTGATGATCTTTGCAGGTGTTACGGTCTGCTTTTCCATGGCGCAGATCAATTCCTCCATTCTGGATCTGTTTGGCTACAGCGACGTTGTGGGGGATATGACCGTAGAGCAAATGCGCGGCATGGAGCCGTACGAGATCGTGCTCAACTTTATCGTTATCAGCATCGTTCCCGGATTTTGCGAGGAGTTTTTGTTCCGCGGTGCCATTTTGAGCAACTGCCGTCCCTTTGGACGTGCCAACGCCATCCTCATCAGCTCGGTCCTCTTTGCCCTGATGCACCAGAACGCGGCGCAGATCCTGTACACCTTTGCGGCAGGCGTTGTGTTGGGCTTGGTGTACGAATATACGGGCAGCATCTGGAACTGCACGCTGCTGCATATGCTGAACAACTTTATCTCCCTTTCGCAAGAGGTCATCTTGGATAAATTGGGGGCGAATGATTACGGCATTGCCGTATTGTATCTTGTCGAGACCGTGATCTACCTTGGCGGCATCGTTTCCATCGGTGTTCTCGTCTACCGCTATTTTTCCAAAAAAGACCGTTTGTCGGACGGCGCATTCGGAAAGGTGATCCCACCGCACGATGCGTACGCGCAGTATCCCGTTGAGGGAAGGGTAGCGGCAAAGCTCTTTTTCCGCCCCTCGATGATCGTATTCGTGGTGTTGGTTGCCGCACAGATCGGTATGACAATCTTGCTTTTCTCGTTCATAGGAGTATTGACATGACGGACGAGAAATTTATGCGCCTTGCCTTGGACGAGGCGAAAGAAGCTGCCCGTGGAGGTGAGATCCCCGTGGGTGCCGTGTTGGTTAAGGACGGTACAGTTTTGGCAAGCGCACACAATTTATGCGAGTGTAACCGTGACGCCACGGCACACGCCGAGCTGTTGGCAATTTCAAAGGCGTGCCAAAGGGTGGGGAGCTGGCGGCTCTCCGACTGCACGCTGTACGTCACGTTAGAGCCTTGCCCGATGTGCGCAGGCGCGGCGATCAACGCGCGCGTGGGGCGCATCGTTTACGCGGCAAAAAATCCGCGTGCGGGCGCATGCGAAAGCCTTGTAAAGCTCCCGGCATACCCCCTGGAGTGCTCTCCTGCGTGCGAGAGCGGTGTTTTGGAGGAGGATAGCCTTGCGCTCCTTCGAGACTTCTTTTTAGAAAAAAGACGCGGAAAATAAGCCTTATTTTGCGCGTGTTCCTTTATCAAATTACGAGATCGGATATCTTGCTTTGGTGAGCAAGCTCCGGTGGAAAGGTCGTTTTTTATGTTTGATGTAATGATTCCCAAGGATTATCGCTCGTTTTTGAACTTTCGTCAGACCGAGTGCGCGATCAAAAAGGTCAAGGACTTTTTTGAAAGAGATCTTGCGGCGCAACTGAATATTCTGCGCGTGTCGGCGCCTCTGTTCGTCTCTCCCGAGAGCGGACTCAACGATAACCTCAACGGCATCGAGCGCACCGTACGCTTTGATCTGCCGGGCGGGCAGGACCTTGAGATCGTGCAATCCCTTGCAAAATGGAAGCGCTATGCTCTGCGCATGTACGATTTTCAGCCGGGCGAGGGTCTTTACACCGATATGAACGCCATTCGCCGCGACGAAACCACCGACAACATCCACTCCATTTACGTGGACCAGTGGGACTGGGAGAAGATCATCACGCGCGAGCAACGCACCGAAAAGACCCTGCGTGAAGCCGTTGAGGCGATCTACCGTGCGCTTCACCATACCGAAAATTACATTGTCAACGAGTACGCCTTTATCGGCAAGCTCTTGCCCGAGAACATCACCTTTATCACCTCGCAGGAGCTGGAGGACAGGTACCCCAACATGACCGCCAAGGAGCGTGAATACGCCGCGGCAAAGGAGTACGGTGCCATCTTTTTGATGCAGATCGGCGGAAAGCTGAAGAGCGGAAAGCCGCACGACGGTAGAGCCCCCGACTACGACGATTGGTCGCTCAACGGGGATATCATCGTTTACTATCCTATTCTGGACATTGCATTGGAGCTTTCCTCCATGGGTGTGCGCGTGGATGAGGCGACCCTGCTTCACCAATTGGAGGAGCGCGGATGCCCCGAGCGTGCCGAGCTCGCCTTCCACAAGGCGTTGCTTTCGGGTGAGCTCCCGTACACCATCGGTGGCGGTATCGGGCAATCCCGTCTTTGCATGTTCTTCTTGCGCAAGGCGCACATCGGTGAGGTACAGTCCTCCTATTGGTCACCCGAGGAATTGCGCATCTGCCGCGAGCACGGCGTATATTTGCTTTAACAGAATGCAGGAGCAGCGGTTTTGCTGTTCCTGCACACTTGACAACAATCACGAAAGGAGACTCTGCTATGAAACAAAAACGTCGCGTCACGGTTGTGATACTGACACTGTTTGTGCTGGCGGTGTCTCTTTTTTCTGCGTTCGGCTGTGCGCCGGCAGAGCCGCCTGCGCTCAAGCTGAAACAATTGACCTGGGCGGTCTCCACCCCCTTGCCGAGGGCAGAGGACTTTGTAGAAGCGCTCCCCACGGGTTGCACGGTGCGCTTTGCCGAGGAGTATCGCTTTACCGAATATGGCGAGCACGACGTGGAGCTGGTGCTGACCGACGCGCGCGGAAAAAGCTTTTCCTATTTTACCACGCTTTCGCTCATCAAGGATACCGTTCCGCCCACGCTGGTAGGGTTGCGCGACCTGGTCGCCTACCTTGGCGGCGGCGTGTCTTATCTTTCGGGTGTTACTGCTGAGGATAATTGCGACGGTGCCGTTTCTATTTCGGTGGATACCTCGGACGTGGACCTCAAAGCCGTTGGCGTTTACGACGTGATCTACACGGCTACCGACGCCGCAGGCAACGTGGCAACCTTCCGCCGCACGCTGGCGGTATACGAGCAGGAGATCACCGAGCAGATGCTGAACGAGTTGATCGATCCCATCCTCGGGCGCATCATCACCGAAGGCATGACCGTTAAGCAGCAGCTGCGCGCGATCTACGATTACGTGTACGATAACGTCGCGTACGTTTCCACCTCGGATAAGAGCAGCTGGGTACGCGCCGCGTACGACGGATTGCAAAAACGCCAAGGGGATTGTTTCACTTATTTTGCGCTCTCCAAGGCGATGATGGAGCGTCTTGGAATTGAAAACCTGGACGTAGAGCGCGCCCCTTCCGTGGTTGCTCTTGTGCAGGAGCGCCATTATTGGAGCATGGTGAATATCGGCAGTGACGCCGACCCCGTTTGGTATCATTTTGACGCCTGCCATCTGCAGGATATGCCAAAGCCTTGGGGATATCTGATGACCGATGAACAGCTTGCGTATTACAGTGAGATGCGTGAGAGCGAAAACGGCATTGCGGGCTATTTCTACGCCTTTGATGCCGCGTCTTATCCCAAGTCTGCCACCACCATTGTCACACCCGTCTTCGGTTGACGGAAAGGAGCCGTTATGCAAACGAATATTCTGGAATATCTGGAGGCGACCGCGCCTCGGCTTCCCGACAAAGTCGCATACTCGGACGGAAGCGACGACATGACCTTTTCCGCGCTTTACAGTTCTGCGCGGAGCGTGGGAAGTGCGCTTGCCGCATCGGGCTATCGCCGTGAGCCGATTGCCATTCTGATGAAAAAGCACCCCACCGAGATCGCCGCCTTTTACGGCTGTGTGTACGCGGGCTGCTTTTACGTGCCGCTGGACATCGACATGCCCGTCTCTCGCATTGAGCTGATCCTCAAAAGCGTCGGTGCGCGCGCGATGATCGTGGATGCAAAGGGAAGTGCCATTGCCCAAAAGCTGGGCTTTGAGGGGGCGATCCTTTCCTATGCGGCGCTTTCCGCACATCCCGTCAACGAGGTGGCTCTGGCAGAGATCCGCCAAGGGCAGATCGACACCGACCCCATCTACGTGGTATTCACGTCCGGCTCAACGGGAGTTCCCAAGGGCGTGGTTGCCTGCCACCGTTCGGTCATCGATTACGTGGAGGCGCTTTGTCCTGCGCTTGGCTTTTCGGAGCAGACGGTATTTGCCAACCAAACGCCGCTGTTTTTTGACGCGCCCCTCAAGGAGCTCATGCCCGTCATCAAGTACGGTGCCACGGCGTATCTGGTTCCCAAAAAGTATTTTTCATTTCCCATGTCGCTCTGCGACTTTTTAAACGAGCACAAGGTCAACACCGTTTGCTGGGTGGTATCGGCGCTGACGATGATCTCCTCGATGGGATTATTAGAGACCAATCCGCCCAAGTATCTGACCACCGTTGCCTTTGGCAGCGAGGTCTTTCCCACGCGGCAGTATCAACTGTGGAGGGAGGCACTACCGCACGCCGAGTTCTTCAATCTGTACGGTCCCACCGAGGCAACGGGCATGTCCTGCGTATGGCACGCCACGCGCGAGTTGGAGGAGGGCGAGCCGATTCCCGTAGGGCGTCCCTTCCGCAACACGGGCTTGCTTTTGGTCAAAGAGGACGGAACCGAGGCAGGGAAGGGGGAAACGGGTGAGATCTATCTGCGCGGCACCTGCGTGACCATGGGGTATTACAATAACCCCGAGCGCACCGCCGAGGCATTTGTGCAAAACCCGTTGCAAAGTGCCTATCCCGAGGTCGTCTACCGCACGGGAGATCTTGGCTACGTCAATGTGCACGGGGAGCTGGTATTTGTCTGCCGTCGCGATGCGCAGATCAAGCATATGGGGCACCGCATTGAGCTTGGAGAGATCGAAGCCGCAGCGCACCGTTGCACCTCGGTCAGCCGTGCGTGCTGCTTGTACGATGCCGGGGCTTCCAAAATCAAGCTTTTCTACGTGGGAGAGATCGACGCCGAGGCGCTTTCCGCACATTTGCGTACCCATTTGCCAAAATACATGCTGCCCTCCGTTTGTCAACGCTTGGACCGCATGCCCCTGACGCCCAACGGCAAGCTTGACCGCCGCGCGTTGAGGGAGTTATAAGAGGATAGTGAGCAGGGGGAGGAACTTTTCGAGAAAAGTTCCTCCCCCTGCACCCCCTCTTCAAAAGATTTCACTAAATTGGTTAGGCTATATTTTCAGCTTTCATTTGCTCGTTTGGGCTTCGCTACATTTCAAATGCCTTCCGAAGAACGACTTAGCCTCTCCCCTTGGGAGAGGTGGCAAACGTCGCTATGCGACGGGTGACGGAGAGGGCGGATACCTCTCCATGCCCCCGTTCCAACCGCTTGCAAGCACCTTGGTTTGTTCACCCTGCACAAAAAGTATCATCGTTCATTGTGCAAAGATACAAAATCCGTGCATGGCGATTGACAATGCGGCAAAAATGTGGTATGATAAAAGTGCAAAGGTGCCCCTTGCGGCACGGTGCAAAGCTTTCAAGGAGGTACGAGCCATGAAAATGAACCAATCGAATATCCATCAAGCCGCAGGCAAAAGGAGGCTCGCGCGTCCTTGCATGCCCGCATAGACGGGCAATATGCGGTCTCCGTCTGTGCGGGATTTTTTAGCCTTGTATCGCGAAAAGCAATTGTATTCGAAGGGAATTTTAGCAATCACAGTTTATTTGCCATACACTATTGCAATTAGGAGGAAGTCGATTTTATGCGTAGGTTAACTTTTATTATGGCAATCTCTATTTTATTACTATCGATTTTGTCATGCACCGCACCCGAATCAATTGATGAGTATGAAATGGTTTTTTTGACAGGTGATAAATTGGATTATGTATATGACCTTTTGCTGGATGATTCGAGCGATTATAAGAAGTTGTTAGAACATTATTCTTTGACAATTGTGAAAGAATCGATTACTCCTATATATACTGTGGATCTGTTGGAATATGCCAAAAACGGTCATTTCATCCTTACCTTACATGGGAGCAATATGTATATCGCCAAGATTATTACTGCTGAAAATGAATTTGCGGGTAATGTGGCATTTTATATCAAAGATGGTGTTGCACGTCATGGAGGAGATACTTTATCTAATAAACATCCGCTATTTATAGGCCCAGGAGGAAATTATTTGGCTTCCTGTAGCTATGCAGATCATGCATGGAGAATACAAGAGATATTGAATAAAAACGAATTTGTTTCACCGTATGATGTTAAATATGTTTCGATTGAATATGTAGGGGATTTTTTCTATGTAAAAAACAATGGAGAAGATGTTTTTATCCCTGTTGGTTTTATGAAATGTGATGAGACCGATACAGAACCAATAGAACCAATTGATTTGAGTCTCTTTGTTGATACTCAATTGAAAGTATTTGCTGACAGTCAATTGGAAGAGTATAATAAGTGGAAACAAGAATACCACGGTTTGTTTGAGGTCGGAGAATTCCGAATGGCTCAAATTTATAGTGGTTGTAGTAGAGTCGATAATATTATGAATATCCACGAGTATTTAAATATCGATTAATCCATCCCCCTGCCCTCGGGCGGGGGAGACCCGAGGGCAACTTTGAGAAAGGAGAAAGATGATGAAAAAACTGTTTTTGTTTTTTTTACCATTGCTTTTGCTTTGCACTTGTATAGGTTGTCGGCAAGTTCCCATTGTCGAAAGTGATCCCGTTTTTTATTACGATACGATGGATGCGTTTTTGCAAGAGTTGGAAGCGGCACAAAGTATATCGGATGATCAATTAGATCGAAAGAACAGTATGCTGAAATTGCGTTATTATGAAAACGCGAACGGAGAGGTGCAAACAGACGTTCCGCTATTCACGGTATTGCCATTTTTAAAGTCTCAGGATTATGTGTTGGTCAGTGTCGAAGTATCCAGTATCGACGGAAATTATGTTCATTTTGCCTCTGCTGAAGAACCCGATAAGGTGATATTGTCGGTTAAATTTTACGATAGTACCGAATGGCCTGCCGATCGCAGTCAAAATGTTGGGATAAACGATTCCGACGCTATGATTGAGGATAAGGTCTGTTTTTCTCGTGGTGGCACCTTGTGGGATTATCAATATAATGGTCACAAGGTAACTGTAGAAGTGAAGGAAGGCTTTCATATTTCTTCTTGGGAAGAGATCAATCAAATTTTTGAATGGAAAAAATTTGTGGTAAACGGCGAGGAATGCGAACTGCAAGCATGCACGTTGGAATCTACACCCTCTAAGACCATATGCGCATATAGCCTTGACGAAATTGAAACCATGCGCGTGATGGCATACAAAACAGGAGATGCACAACTTCAGTATTATCTGGATAACGGGGGCGGCGGTGGTGCCAAAACACGGGAAGAATTGATAGAATTCTTGAATGTGGTTGATACGATTCCGTTTGTTCAGCCCACCTTGCCGGAGGATGGTAAAATCGCACTTCTTGCTTATCAAATTACAACCGATAATTTGGAGCAAGAGCATAAAACCTTTACCGTATCCCTTGCTCTTGGGAAAGGCACAAAAAAATACATGCGAATGGAATATGACCTATCCTGCAATGCTTTAGAGGAAGTCATCAGAAGGTTGGTCAAGGCGGATGGTCGGGATGTAGAGACTTACGCCGGTATAGATGTAATCAAGAGTGGACGCATGGAGATCTATACAGAAAGAAAAGGTGATAGTTCTTCTATGGCTGAATGGGATGTAACCATTGACGATCTTTTTGTTCATATTAGCTACACCAATTCGTATAGCTCTTATTTGGACCTCTTTAATTATCAAAGCAACGTTTCCAATATTATCCAACCAAAAGAGTAAATCAAATCCCCCGCCCTCGGGTGGGGGAGACCGGGGGACAAGCCCACAGCACCACGGCTGGCGCAAATTTGCAGCAAATTTACTGGAGGAGATTAAATAATGAAATTGTATAGATTTTTTTGGATATTAATATTGGCATTGTTTCTGCCATTTAGTTTACTTTCATGCAGTACTGATCAACAGATCAAAACAACACTCAAAGAAAAGGATATTGCCCCTAGTGGAACGGTTGACGAGTCGCACCCTTTGCTGGGAAAATCAGTTGAGGAGATTAAAGAAATCTATGGAATTGATCCTTTGGGTGTTGAAGCAATTTCAAATGGTCTTCATTGGTTTTTCGTCGACGAATCAGGATGCCCAACAATTGTAGATTTCGGATTTAGGGGGAATATTAAATATGTTGCAACCGTTACTGTATTTCCTGTCAGAACCGAAGCGCCTTCAAATGAAGACTTTGAAAAAGTAGGTCCTAATGAACTGACGATTTACGAATTGGTAGCTTTATTTGGAATTCCAGAGGGTGTGTCTAGTGGAAGTTATGGATATGTTTTCTATCGATCTATAGAAGGAGATAGGTATAGTTTTAATCTTCGCATAAAGTAAATTCAATAACAAAACAATCCCCCCGCCCTCGGGCGGGGGCGGGGGACATAAAATGGACAAAACGACACCCAAACTTTAAGAAGGAGGAATCTCATGAAAGCTTTCAAGCGTATTTTTTCAATCTTCATGGCGTTGATCTTGCTCCTCCTCCCCCTCGCCGCTTGCGACACGCCAAACGCAGGGGATGATACCACGGTCAACGACGAAACCACCACGCCCGAGGAAATCACCACTCCCGAGGAAATCACTACTCCCGAGCCGGATCCGTTTGCGGATTTTGTTCCAAGACCGATAACACCGCTCGCCCCCTATACTCCATATATAATTCCCAGTGGACCTGTCGAACCCTTTAAAAATGGATATAGTTATCAAAATTTTACTGACTATGTTGTCGCAATAAGTTCGTATCGAAGTATAAATTCCTATTCTGTTGAAGAATCCAATATGATGAATGCTATAATTAGCATAAATGGAAAAGAATACGATCTTCCGTATTTTAGGACACGGTTGAAACCTGATTCATATAGAAAATCAGGTACTCGATTGTATTGCGGCGAAGGGAGCGATGCCGGAGTAAGGGTCGGCTTTGATGTACAAACGAAGGATTTGGTATATCTTGATTTATCTGGATTGGCGTGGGGAGAGATGGGAAGCACTTCCAATCCTGTGTTGGATGAAGATGCTTGCAGAGAAGTGGCAAAAGATTTTTTTACAAATTATGTAAAAAATTCAAATCGAATAATCGATTTATCTGATTATACACTTTCGGACATAGGATTATGGGGGACAGCTGAGTTTCAATACTATCAGTTTTCATATTACAAAAAAGCAGAAAATGGATATATTCTAACCGGAGATCACTTAACCGCTCGAGTCAATCTCTACGGAGAGCTATTTTACTTTTCCTGCGGGGATGATTTAAGCCATTTTGAGGAATTATATCCAACGATTAATTATGATTTAGCTGATCAAAGGGCAACTGAACTAGCTCAGCAACTTTGTAAAGCTCATGAATCTCTGGGATTGACTTATGAATTGATAAACCTTAAAGAATATCAAAATCCGGAAGGCAATATTTTTTATATGGTGTATGCCATGGTTTTTGAGTATGAGTATGAAGGGAAAACTATAGAAGGAACTACGAAGATTATTATCCCACTTTGATCTACATAGCCCCTCAAATCTGATAATCGCCCAATCCCCCGCCCTCGGGCGGGGGATTTTGCGTTTCGGCGTTCTTTTTCTTCAAAAAATGGAAAAAAGGAAAAAATGCGCATTGACAAAGCGATGCGTGTGTGTTATAATATAGTTTGTTAGTAATTTGCGAACGGTTCGTTCGCGGGATGAGGTTATAATCATGAAAAGAGATTTGATTAAAAGTGTATACGCCGATATGCAAGCCTTTGGCGGCAAAGAAATTGTCGTTGGCGGATGGGCAAGAAGTATTCGCGACAGCAAGGCTTTCGGCTTTATTGATTTGTACGACGGCAGCTGCTTTAAAACCATGCAGGTCGTATTCGAGCGCGACAAGATCGCCAACTACGACGAGATCGCAAAGCTGAACGTCGGCTCCGCAGTGGTCGTGCGTGGCAGGGTAGAGCTCACCCCCGAAATGAAGCAGCCCTTTGAGCTCAAAGCCATCGAAATTGAGGTAGAGGGTGCCTCCACGCCCGACTATCCGCTGCAAAAAAAGAGACACACCATAGAGTACCTGCGCGAGCAGGCATATCTGCGTCCCCGTACCAACCTCTTTTCTGCCGTTTTCCGTGTCAGAAGTGAGGTCGCGTACGCAATTCACTCCTTCTTCCATGACCGCGGCTTTGTTTACGTGCACACGCCGCTGATCACCGGCTCCGACTGCGAGGGCGCTGGCGAGATGTTCCGCGTAACCACCATCGATCCCGAAAATCCCCCCCGTCGCGAGGATGGCAGCATTGATTGGTCGCAGGATTTCTTTGGTAAGAGCACCAACCTGACGGTTTCCGGTCAGCTGGAGGGCGAAACCTACGCCATGGCGTTTGGTAACATTTACACCTTTGGTCCCACCTTCCGCGCCGAGAACTCCAACACTGCGCGCCATGCCGCTGAGTTTTGGATGATCGAGCCCGAAATTGCCTTTGCCGATCTTAACGACAACATGCAATTGGCTTGGGATATGATCCAATATATCATCCGCCACGTGCTGAAAAGCTGTGCGCAGGAGCTGGAATTTTTCAACAATTTTGTAGACAAGGGGCTTTTGGAGCGTTTGAACACCCTTGCCAACAGTGACTACGAAAAGGTGACCTACACCGATGCCATCGAGCTGCTCAAAAAGAGCGGTGCGGAGTTCAAGTACCCCGTAGAGTGGGGCTGTGACCTGCAGACCGAGCACGAGAGATACCTCACCGAGCAGATCTTCGGCAAGCCCGTATTCGTTATCAACTACCCCAAGGAGATCAAATCCTTCTACATGCGCCTCAACGATGACGGCAAGACCGTGGCGGCAATGGATATGCTGGTTCCCGGTGTTGGCGAGATCATTGGCGGTAGCCAAAGAGAGGAGCGCCTGGACGTTCTTTTGGAGCGCATGGCAGAGTGCAACCTCAAGGAGGAGGACTACTGGTGGTACGTCAACCTGCGCAAGTACGGCGGCACCAAGCACGCAGGCTACGGTCTTGGCTTCGAGCGTATCATCATGTACCTCACGGGCGTTTCCAACATCCGCGACGTCATTCCTTACCCCCGTACGGTCGGCAACGCAGAGTATTAAGAGAAGATTTTTATGAAAAGATTGTGGGAGAACCCTTTTTGCAAAAAGGGTTCTCCCACACCCTTTCAAGAACTTTTTTAACGCCTCCGTGTGGCGGTTGTCTTTCAAGCTTCAAAATATCGATCGATTTTGCACCGTTTGGAATTGTGCACATTCAACAAAACGTAGCGGGGAATTTTGTTAAAAAAGCGAAGTTTGGCCAAGGTGCTTGACGGCTTCCAAAAAATGTGATATAATAGCATCGTGGAGGTGTCCGCAATATCATTTGAAAGGAGAAATCAAAAATGAAGAAGGTATTGATGGTTGTTATCGCTGCTGTGTTGTGTTGCTCTCTGTGCTCTTGCCTTAATATGTTAAAGGACTTTTTGGAGACGGAGACAGAAACAACCACCGAGGAAGTAGAGGAATCCACCACGCCTGAAGAAACGAGTGATACTTTGCAAAAGGATCCGGCTCCAATTACGTACAATGGGACGTTTTCTTGTCAAACATTAATCTACGAAAAGAATTTTTTGTTTTCTTTCGTTCAAAATGAGCAAGCTTCTATCTCTGAAATCCTCAATCGTTGTAAATGGAGTGATCGTATCAGCACAGAGGGTTGCGAATATATCTTGTTTATGGGGGATGTAGAACTACGCTATAATCAGGTCAAAAACCGAATTTGTGATGTGACAAATGAACGTGTGGCTTATTTCATGACTTCCGATGCAAAAACATTAGAGGAGATTTTGATCAATGCAAAATCGCGGACGCTTGATGAAGATTTTCTCTCTTTGAGTTGTAAATCTACGCTTGGTAATTGCAATTTGGATCTTTCCGATGCAGACGTTGCCATGTTGTTACCGATTTTTAACAATCTGGACAATTGGGAAGAAGAAGTATTTTTTGAGAAGATGGATATTTACAATAGAGAATACAACTATCAATTAACGCTTGAGAACAGAAATTTTATTTACAATTCCTACACAGGAGAATTGACCGATGTTGACTTTTACAGAGTAATCACTTTAGGAGAAGATTCGCGAAAAACAACCGCCACTATTTTGTCACGAAAGGCGCTACAGCAAGGAATTCCTGCTTTTGATGCTTATGTTCCAACACGTGCATATATTTGTAATTGCGACGTTCCTGCTTATCTTTCTTGGGAGCATGGCTTGATGGTTTTTTCATCAAAGGATGCGGAAGAATATTTCCTTGATATTTTAAACAATGAAACGTGGGTACAAGCAGATGGTGCAGCCTCGCCGGTAAAGTGCTATAACATGAGGTGCGTTTACGAGGATTTGAAATATGATTTTGAACAAAGTATTATTTATCATGTGGATTCCGGAATGCAAATTACCTTAACTGAAGAGCAAAATGAGCTCTTAGCCGATTCTATCATAATCAAACCGTGTAGCAATAACGTAAGCACCGATTGATCCAAATTGATGGGGGTCGAGCCACTGAAAAGTAAAAACAATAAAAAGGTGCTGTCTTGAGATAGCACCTTTTTGTTATGCCATTTTTTCTGCAATAAGCTGTCGCATTTGCAAAATCAAGTTCCATGCCGTGTCGCTTGTCTTGGCGCGCGCTTGCAGATAGATCTTGATCTTGGGTTCGGTTCCGCTGGGGCGAACGATGATGCGCAGATCCTCGCTTTGAAAACGCAAAACGTCGCTTTTTGGAAGTCCGTAAAGCCCTGCGGAAAAATCGTCGAACCTTGCCGTTTGTCCGCAAAGCTCACACAGCGGGGCACGGCGCAATTCTGACATCAGCCGTTGTATCTGTGCCATGCCGTCCTTGCCCTTCATGGTAAAGGAGAGAAGATCGGTTTTGTAGTAGCCAAAGGTTTGGTAAATCTCCTCCAGCACCTCGTAAAGGGTTTTGCCGTGCTCCTTAAAGTACGCGCAAGCCTCGGCAATCATCATCACTGCCGAAACGGCGTCCTTGTCCCGCGCGTGCGTACCGACAAGATAGCCGTAGCTTTCCTCAAGTCCAAGCAGATAATCCGCAGTTTGATCGAGTGCCTCGCCAATGTACTTAAAGCCCGTCAGTACCTCGCGCACCTCCGCGCCAAACGCGCGTGCCATATCAAAAATGATATCGGAGGTAACAATGGTCTTAATGGCGGTGGCACCCGTGCAGGGGATGCCGCTCTCGCGCCGCTTTAAAAGAAGGTAGTAGAAGAGGATACTGCCTGTTTCGTTTCCGTTGAGCAGGACGTATTCACCGCTTGGGTTGGGTACGGCAATGCCCACGCGGTCGGCGTCGGGGTCGGTCGCCATAACCAGATCGGGGTGATAGATCGCCGCATCGCGAAGCGCGAGGGAGAGCGCCGCCTTCTCCTCGGGGTTGGGGTAGGGGCAGGTGCTAAAATTGCCGTCGGGTTTCTCCTGCTCCCGCACCACGTGCAGGCTTTGGATGCCGATCTCCGTCAAGATGCTTTGTACGTACGTTCTTCCCGTTCCGTGAAGAGGGGAATAGACGATTGTGGGCGCGTTCTCTTTTGTAATTTTTGTCAGCGAGCATTGCTTGATCGTATCCAAAAACGCGCGCTTCACGCTGTCGTCCAGCACCGTGATCAAAGCATCGTTGGGCGTGTAGGGAGCAAAATAATCGTATTGCTCGATGCAAGCGGTAATTTTCTTTGCCGCCTCATCGGTGATCTGACAACCGTGCTTGTTGTAGACCTTGTAGCCGTTGTATTCCTTGGGATTGTGGCTTGCGGTAATCACGATGCCCGCATCCGCTCCCAAATGTCGCACGGCAAAGGAGAGCACGGGGGTGGGGGTCAACTCCGCAAAGAGATAGGAACGCAATCCCATGGAGGAAAGAACATTTGCGGCAAGATGGGCAAACTCACGAGATTTGTTGCGGCTGTCGTAGGCGATCACAAAACCGCTTTTTGCCCCTATCTGCAAAAGGTACTCCCCAAGACCGAGAGTGGCTCTGCCAACGGTATAGACGTTCATACGGTTGGTTCCCGCACCGATCACACCGCGCAAGCCCCCCGTTCCAAAGGAGAGTGGGCAGTAAAAGCGATCCTCGATCTCACGTTCTTTTCCAACAATGGAGGTCAGTTCCTCCCGAAGTTCTGCCTCCGTGACCTTTTCCAGCCATCTGTCAAGCTCACACATGGCACTCTCCGTTCAGGTATTGCAAAAGCTCTTCAAAGTTTGCCGTTGCAAGACCGATGTAGGTATCCGCAGTTCCGTAATACACGTAGAGCGTGCCGTCTTTTACAACGGTTCCGGTGGGGAATACGCATCCCTCGTAAATGCCGCAGGTCTCGTAATCGTATTCGGGCTCCATCAAATAATCCTTGGTGCGTGCAATGATCTTGCGCGGATCGTTCAGATCCAGCAAAACGGCACCCACGCGGTAAATGCCCTTGTCGTCCACGCCGTGATACAGCATAAACCAGCCGTAAGGCGTTTTGATGGGAGGCGTTCCGCCGCCGATGCGCTGGGTTTCCCACCATTGCTCACCTGTCATCAGCAATTCGGGCTTGTCGTATTCGATCATATCGTCGCCAAACGAGATCCAGATCGAAGGCATCTTCACGCCCACGTTCTTGAATTTGGGGCGGGAGATCATTGCGTATCTGCCGCCAATCTTTTCGGGAAAGAGATAGACGTCGCGATCGTCCACCGTAGCCTCGGTAATGCGACCAAACTTTTTGTAGACCTGAAAATCCTTGGTAGCCGCAAGGTAGGTCACGGTAATGTTATCTCTTGCAAAGGCAGGAAGAACCTCGCCGCTGACGTCGGTCTCGTCCATATAGGTGTGGGCGTTGGTCAGCCAATATCTTCCGGGAGCGTAAGCTCTTGCCGCGTAGGTTAGGTAGAACAAGTCGCCCATGCGGATCAAGCGGGGGTCCTCCACACAGCCGCCGTCTGCTTCATCGTGTGAGCCTTCAAATGCGGGCAGATCGCTCTGTCTTTCAAAATGAATGCCGTCTTTGGAGGTTGCAAGACCCAAACGGATCTGATGACGCACGTCGTTGCCTGCGGCACGGTACAGCATCACAAAGCGTTCGTTCTCGTCATCGTAGATCACCGCAGGATTCAAAACGCATTTTTCCTCCCACTCGTTTTTGGGGTTGGGCTTGAGTATGGGGTTGCCATCGTATTTTTGAAGCTTCATATCCTTGGTTCTCCTTTTGTTTCAATTTTTATTATTATATCCATTTTAACATCTGTTTTTCTCTTTTTCAATACCGAAAGTGCACATTTCTATATCCGTTTTTATCATATTTTAAAAAAGCGGCATTGACAAAGGGGGCTTTGCGCGGTATAATAAGGTAACAACGTTTTCAAAAACGAAAAAAGGAGGAAACAGGCGTGCTGAATATTCCGTTTGCCGACAGCGGCGTTTTGAAATACTTCGACTCGGAGGAGTTTCATTATTCCTATTCAATCAACACCTTTGATTATCCGACGATGCACAGCCAGGAGGATTATTGGGAGTTTTGCATTTTAACCGACGGAACGCTCAAAAACTGTATTTTTGAGCGAGGTGTGGAGTACTATTCGGCAAAAACACTCTCGTTTATGACCACCAAAGACTGCCACGCTTATCATAAGGCGTCCGATACGCTTCGATACATCAACCTTCCCGTGCGCGAATCCCAGTTGCTTCGTATGCTGGAGGTCATCTCCCCTACGCTTTGTGACCGCCTTTTGCAGGGACCGCGATGCTTTCCCATCACCGACTCTCTTATTTTACAAATCGAGTACCTGATTTACCGTTGCAACCTACTTGGGGAAGAGCAGGTTGATCAAAAAAACGGTTTGCTTTGCTCTGCCGTCCTGCTCATCCTGCAGGAATTGAACCGCATTTATCTGGACGTGGACGAATCATTGACTCCGTTTATGAAAAAGCTGCTTCCACTGCGTGAGCGGAAGGAGTTCTTGCGCTACTCGGTGTCGGATCTGGGGCACGCGCTGAATTATTCCTCGGCGCACCTTAACCGCTTGTTCGCCTCGCATTTTCAAATGACGCCGCGCGAATATCTCATGCGGCACAAATTCCGTTATGCGCGAAATCTGTTGCAAAGCACGGATCTTGGTATGCAGGAGATTGCTGCAGAGATCGGGTATTCCAATCTCTCGCACTTCTTCGCCAATTTCAAAAGCCTTTACGGCATCACGCCGGGGGAGTGTCGGCGCGGTGAGGAGGGGATGTCCGTTTTGCCGCTCTCCACAAAAGAAGTGCAAGCAAAAAGGTGAGCACGTCTGCCACGGGCTGTGTCAGGCAAAGTCCGCTCAAACCAAAGCGCGTGGGGAGAAGAAAGATCAAGGGCAAAAAGAAAATGCCTTGCCGTGCGGCGGCTAACAGCGTACCAAGAAAGGACCTGCCCACCGCCTGCAAATAAAGAATGGTGCAGGTGACAAGTCCGTGCAGGACAAGAACCGCGCTTTGTGCGCGCAGAGCAAAAGCACCCGTGCGAATGACGTCGGGGTCGTTTCGAAAAACGGTGATGATCTGCGGCGAGAAGAGAAAGAGCGGTAGCGAAACGGCAAGCATCAGGGCAGAGGAGAGCAAAATGGCAAAGCGGTATGCTTGTGCGGCACGCGCCCCCTTTTTTGCTCCGTTGCAGTATCCCACCACGGGCATCATCCCTTGTCCTATGCCAAGGCAAACGCTGAACACCAGCAAAAAGATGCGCGCCACCAGCGAGAGCGAGAGCACGGCGTGCTCTCCGTGATATGCCGCCGCATGATTGATCAAGACCGTAGCCAAGCCCGAAAGCCCTTGCCGAAAGAGCGAGGGAAGTCCTGCCACAAAGATGTGACCTAACAGAAAAAGCGCTCCAATGCGCACGCCTGAAAAGGGGCGCAGTCGGCTTTTGGAAAAGAGATAGGCGGAGAGGAGCACCAGGAGACTGACGATCTGACTGAACAGGGTTGCAAGAGATGCACCGGCAATGCCAAAGCCGAGGCGCGAGATCAGGATCGGGTCAAGCAGAATATTGCACACGCTTCCGGTGGCAAGCCCTGCCATCGAGTAGACTGCCATTCCCTCGGCGCGCAACAGCTGACTGACCACAAAGACGCCGCACATGGCAGGAGCGGAATATAAAAGTGGGATCAGATAGTGCATGGCGGAGTCGCGAATTTCCTGCGGTGTCCCCAAAAGGGTCAATAGCGCCTCCTTTTGCCATAGTCCCAAAGCCGCGATAAGAATGCCGAACAGCAGGGAATAGGTCATTGCCGAAAAGGCGAGAGACGAGGCGTGCGCAACGTCCTGCTTTCCAAGTGCCCGTGAGAGGATGCTCCCCGCACCCATGCCAAGCGTGTAGCCTACCGCCTGGATCAATACGTGCAGGGGGAACACCACGCCGATCGCCGCGCCTGCATCGGTTCCCAGCGTCGAGACAAAAAAAGAATCTGCCAACGAGTAGGCGGCTATGACCAAAAGCCCGACGGTATTTGGAAGGGACTGCTTGACGATCACCTTTTTTAAATTTCCTTCCAGCATTTCTTTGTGCAACGCTTCACTTTGCGCCATGATTTTTCCTCACTTTCGATCAAAGTCTGCCGTTAGTATGCCGCTTTTGCAAAGAAATCATAATTTTTTTGCAAAATTTGAAGGGAAATGAAAAAAACTCTTGATTTTTACGGGATTTTGGTATATAATGTTATTGTTTGATCGATTTCAAATTCAGGAGGTTTATTATGTTAGTTTCGGCAAAGGAAATGCTGACCCGCGCAAAGGAAGGACACTATGCGGTCGGTCAGTTCAATATCAATAATCTGGAGTGGACCAAAGCCATTCTGCAGACTGCACAAGAGCTCAACTCTCCCGTTATCCTCGGCGTATCCGAGGGCGCAGGAAAGTATATGTGCGGCTTTAAGACCGTTGCAGATATGGTCAAGGCGATGATCGACGAATTGAAGATCACCGTTCCCGTAGCGCTCCACCTCGACCACGGCTCTTACGAGGCGTGCTACAAGTGCATCGATGCAGGATTCTCCTCCATCATGTTTGACGGTTCTCACTATCCCATCGAGGAGAACGTTGCCAAGACCCAGGAGCTGGTTAAGGTCTGTGCAGAAAAGGGCTTGTCTCTTGAGGCAGAGGTTGGCTCCATCGGCGGCGAAGAGGACGGCGTTGTCGGTATGGGCGAGTGCGCTGACCCCAACGAGTGCAAGATGATCGCCGATCTCGGCGTTACCATGCTTGCCGCAGGTATCGGTAACATTCACGGTAAGTACCCCGCAAATTGGCAGGGACTTTCCTTCGAAACACTTGCCGCAGTTTCCGAAAAGGTAGGCGCAATGCCCCTGGTTTTGCACGGCGGTACGGGCATTCCCGAGGATATGATCAAGAGAGCGATCTCTTTGGGCGTTTCCAAGATCAACGTGAACACCGAGTGCCAGCTCGCATTTGCGGCTGCTACCCGCAAGTACGTTGAGGAGGGCAAGGATCTCTCCGGTAAGGGCTTTGACCCCCGTAAGCTCCTCGCTCCCGGTGTTGAGGCTATCAAGGCTACCGTAAAGGAAAAAATGGAGCTGTTCGGCTCTGTGAATAAGGCTTAATTTGCCAAAATACAAAAAAGCTGTCAGGACATATGGTGATGCCCTTAGCGGAGAATTTCCACTTTGGCAAAAGTGCAAGCATCGCATTTGACTGGTCAAACGCAAATATGGGCTAAGCCCAAACCCCTTTACAAACAGAAAGAGCAAGAATAGAAGGATTTTCTCCTCTTATTCTTGCTCTTGTTTTTCTTTCTGTCGATATGTGAGCTTCGCTCACTCGATATGTTCTCGCTTTGCTCGAACTCGATATATTGTCGCTACGCGCCAATTCGATATGAGATAAATCCCTCGTTTGCGCAGCAAACATATCGAGTGCGTCAGCACATATCGAACGCCATAGGCGTATATCGAAAATCCCACGAGGGATTTATCTCGATGCGTGATACTCCGTTAAGAGTATCACGCTATAGGTCCCGACAGCTTTTTTGTTCTGCAACTGCAGGTTGCAAAAAAATCTGCTTGCAGGTGGTTGCATTTTGGACTTGCATGCTTTATAATAAAAGGGAAATACAATCGGGAGGTAGGACCATGGGATTGAAGGAAAATATTCGTCGCATTCGAACGGGGGCAGGGCTCTCGCAAGCCAAATTTGCCGAAAAATTCGGAGTCAGCCATCAATCGGTGCAAAAATGGGAAAGCGGCGACGCAAAGCCCGATTTGGAAAACGTGATCAAAATTGCCAAGGCATACGGCATCTCGGTGGACTGCTTGCTGTTTGAAAGCAACGCGCGCATCGAGGAGGAGCTTTTGCAAAACAAAAAACTTGTGCCTGCTTACGAGAGCGCACACCGCTGGGAGCTTTACTGCGAGGAGCTGGAGTGTGAGCTGCAGCAATCCATCGAGGAGGGCTTGGATCTTGCGGAGTACCGTGAGCTGTTCCAAAGCGTTGCCAAGCTTCCGCGCGGTGAGATCAAGGTCAAGCTTGCGGATGTGCTGTTTGAGCTTTGTCGCAATGCGCGCACCATATCGGGGTATGTGTACAACGAGCCGTCGGAGCTTGCCGCCATTCGGGATCTGCGCGTTCCTTGCTCCGCGCCGCTTCCGACCGTCAATCAAGAGCGCCTTCGGGATCGGGTGACGGGCGCGTGGTACGGTCGCATTTGCGGATGCCTGTTGGGCAAGGTGCTTGAGGGGATCAGACGCCGTGAGCTGGAGCCGTTTTTAAAGGAAACGGGGAACTATCCCATGCATCGCTACGTGCAAAGCACCGATATTACGCAGGACGTAAGCGAACGTTACAAATTCCCGTTTTCGGGTAGGCGTATGTGCTGTGCCGACGTGATCGAATGTGCTCCCACGGACGATGACACCAACTATACCGTGTTGTATCAGATCGTGATCGATCGCTACGGCAGGGATTTTACACCGCAAAACGTTGCGCAGGCTTGGGTCGATCTGCAATCCAAAAACGCCTATTGCACGGCAGAGCGTGTGGCGTTCTGCAATTTTATCAAGGGCTACGCTCCGCCCGATTCTGCGGTGTATCAAAACCCGTACCGCGAGTGGATCGGTGCGCAGATCCGTGCGGACTATTTTGGATATATCAATCCGGGAGACCCCGAACGCGCGGCGGAAATGGCTTGGCGCGATGCCTCTGTGTCGCACGTGAAAAATGGCATTTACGGCGAGATGCTGATGGCGGCAATGATCGCCGCTGCGGCAGTTTGTGACAGCACAACGGATATTGTCGAGCGCGGTCTTGCCGAAATTCCGTCCACCTCCCGTCTTTACAAGGCAGTCAAGGATGTTTTGGACGGCTATCGCGCAGGCGTTGGCGAGAAAGCGTGCTTTGAAGGCATTTTTGCGCGTTGGGACGATCACAACCAGCACCATTGGTGCCACACGATCTCCAATGCCGAAATCGTGACCGCCGCACTGCTGTACGGAAACAACGACTACGCCAAATCCGTCTGCCTTGCGGTGCAGGCAGGCTTTGACACCGATTGCAACGGCGCTACGGTAGGCTCGATTATTGGAATGAAGAACGGCGCATCCTGCATTGGTGAAGAGTGGACGGCACCCATTCACGGCGTGCTGAGCACCTCCATCTTTGGGGTGGATCGCATCTCGGTTTCCGACCTTGTAGAAAAGACCTTACAACACGTGAAATAAAAAATGCGGGGCAGTCTCAAATGCAAATTTGAGACTGCCTCGTTTTATTAGATGTGTTCCGGTTGTAACGTTGCTTCCTTCTCG
>JAFTKJ010000049.1 GCA_017453305.1 Clostridia bacterium | reverse complement strand
TCGTCGATTTTGGGGCGTGAGGCGTACGAGGGTACGTCGAGCCCCAAAAGCGGCGATAGAAAAAGCCCGTAAATATTTGGAGAATTTCGAAGAAATTCAACCTTATCCTGTCTCATTTGTCGTTTTTGACGGCGAGCGGGATTTTTTTCTTTGCGCCACGGGCTTTTTCGGTCTCGTCAAATGTGACAGCCCCTTTTGCTTTACTACTCGGCCTGCTCGACCCATCTGACCGTTACGTCCGCGGTGATCTCTGTGGAGAAGTCAAAATCCCATGCGCCTTGCGGTGTGGGCATCAGTGCGGGGATCTTCGCCGTTTGACCGTATGCAACTCGCTCGGTTGCAAATACCGTATCCCCAAACACAAAGGTAACCGTAAAGGTCTTTTGCTTATCCGCAATGATCCGATCAATCTCCTCAGCACTTGCACCTACGTCGTTTCCGTTTTCAATTCCTTCTTTAAGGAAGTCAAGGATCTCTTCGTCAAGATCCGGAAGCTGCAACGGCTCTTCGTTCTTTTCAACCTCGACGCCCTCATCGGTTGTGGTAACGACTGCCTCACAATCGGCTGTTATGCTCTCAGACTCGCCAACGGTGCTTCCATTCATCATGGGTTGTACGCTGACCTCACCACCGAACACCTGAACGGTCGTTTGCGTACTTTCTCCATCTTCCGTTACGTCCACTCTGAAGGAGGTACCGCGAACCGCCATGGTGGAGTTGCCCGTGCCAACCTCAAAGTCGGACCCTGCAGAAAGCGGATTGGTAATATGCACGGTGACCGCCCCACACTTCAGTTCAATGCGCGTCTTGCTGTTTTTGGCATCTCCCGTAGCAATCAATTCAAAGTGAGAATTCGGTTCTGCCATCAAAAACTTGTCATCATCCAGCTTGAGATAGAGGTAACCGTCCCCAAGCGTCTTGACCACGTCATTGCTTTCGAGAAGCATATTTACGTAAGGAGTGATTTTTTCTTCCGCCCCTCTTTCAACGTTCGCACCGCCGTCAATACGGTATACCTGAATCCTACGATAGCCATTGCCTCCTCCGAGGAGGATGACTGCAACCACAATAGCAACGATTGCCACGACTGCGCAGGGAATTGATACCATCAGGACTTTTTTCATTTTTGGAGTCATTGTTCATTTACCTCCTTTTTTTCGGTTACGTTAATCAAACCATACATACCGCTCTTTGGAACGTAGAAGACCTGTTCACCCGCATAGACGATTCCCTCGCCTTCCAATTCAAAGCTTTCAGCATCCACGTAATACGGCGTATTTTCCTCCAGCTTATGTTCACCTGCGTCAAGAACGGTTGCCCATTCCGCAGTAAAGGTAACGTCGGGACAATCGGCATATTTGATATACAATTCATTGCCGCCGGAATAGGTAACGCCGTCCACAGATGCAGTCCACCCGATCAATACGTAACCTTCTCTTGCTTGAATCTCACTTGCAACAGGAAGCTTTACGGTATAAGTCTCCTCACCTTCCTTCTGCGCAAAGATAACGGGATTTTCCGAAAGCCCCTCGCAATTTGCAAAACCAACTTTTGCACCAATGATCTCGTTGGTCTTTTCAAATCCGCATACAGTGCACTTGTACGTAATCAGGAAGCTGCCTGACACCACGCCAACCGATATTGTTCCATCGTCCCATTCACAAGACTTGGTCTCGCTTGCATTACAACGGCAGGATTTAGTATGTGTACCGTCTTGATTGGGAGTCCAATTCGTCCATTCATGGTCAGGCTTGACGGGAATTTCTTCCGTGTAGAAATATCCGCAATCTTCACAGGTATAAGTCTTAACGCCTTTAGAGGTATGCGTTGCAGGCTCGGTTTCTTTACCCTCGTTGAATTTGTGAGGTACGGTTTCGGAGTGCCCACAGCTGCAGGAACGGCTGTGGGTCGCTTCGCCCTCGTCGGGAGTCCAATCGCCAAACTTGTGATTGGTAGCAGGAAGAACGATGTTTTTTGTATGCTTGCAAAGCACACAGATCAATTGTTGGCTACCGTCCTCTGTGCAAGTGGGTTCGAGGATCTCGCTGACCTCCCACTCGTGCTCTCCGGTCTGTTCCCCCTTACAGATATCACAAACGCGCTTATGGTTCTCGCCATCGACGGACGTCCAATCCCCCCATGCATGATCGCCGTGGTCTTCGGCGTTGCAGTTTTCTCTTTTGCAGCTGCGAACGTGGGAATCTACACCATCGAACGCCCACTCGCCCCAATCGTGGTCGATGGCGTCAACATCTTCCGTCTTTGTAGCTTTACAATCGGAGCAAGTGTAAACGATCTTTGCACCCTCGGTGCAGGTGGGAGTGCCAACCTGTACGCCGTCATCCCAATCGTGAGGCTCGGTCTCGGTCTTATCACATTCGGGATCCTTACAGGTGCGGGTGTGAGTGTCGCCATTTTTATCGTCAACCCAATCACCCCAAACGTGCTCATGCGTCGGCTCGGCTACGGTGAAAGAGAACTCATCGCGGAAGGTGCCGTGAAGTATTTTGTCAACGTTACCGTAAACACTGATTTCCATCGGGTATTCCGTAAGGTATTCATCGCGATAGGTATCAAGGTTGATTTCAATATATCCCTCGTACTCACCCACCGCAAGAAGACCAAGATCTGCCTCGGCGTAATTTGTGAAGGATGCTTTTTGGTACTCGAATTCGCCCTTGAGACGGTAATAAACGTCCACCGCGTACTGATAGTCTACGGGGAAGCCATCCTCGTCGCAGAAGGGGTATTCCTTCCATTTTAAAGGTCTGTGCGTTATGAAGCGGTTGATAAGATTCCATGCATCGCTCATCACGTTTCCAAAGCCGTCGATCACCTGATAGCTCAGAACCGTGTTCTCATTGCTTGCGAAGCTATCTTCACCCGTAAATTCGATGGCTGCGGGCGCAAAATCGAATGTATATGTTTTCCCTTCCTCGACTTTGAACTTTTCATAGGCCACGTAAGGCGAGAAAGGAGCCATCTCCATGGTTTCATAGTAATACATTTCACCGTCAACGTATTCGGGCAATGCGTTTGTATGCATCTTCAAGGGAGAATAGTACCAATACGTAGTCCAATTGACGTATCTGACGCTACCATCTTCAAAATGAAGCGCAAACTGCTTCTTATAGTTGTCGTTAGGCGGATTAAACTTGTAGTTTATAGACGTTGCATCGATCGTAAAGGAACTGTATTCGGAGAAATCGATTTCAAAGGTGTGGGTTGCCTCCGACAGCGTATATTTGCTTTCGTGGCTGATATAATCGACGTATATCGGCTCATAGCACTCTTCGTCTTCACTCCAAACCTCGCAGGTGGCCGTGACGCTGATGCAGTATTCACCGCGAGGGAGGGACTTAGGAGCATCGTAGGAGGGGAGCATGATTCTTCCGTTATCAAGTTCGATAATGGCGTTTACGGTTACCATGTATTCTCTCTCGTCCTCTTCACCGTTTTTCACCGTGAAGGACGGCGAGGAAAACTCGCTGTGAGGCACAAATACGTAGGGCTCCTCAAACAGCGCGTCGCTTACGGTGACTACGTTGTAGTCGAGGACGCCGTTGCTCCAATCAACTGTGCCCAAAACGATAGAATTACCGTTTTTCACGCAATCGGGGATTATATAATAATTATATTGGTCATCGTAATCGTAGAAGCGCACTTCCTGCTGCTTTCCGTCTTCGTCGATATAGTAAACGTAGTCCAGGGAGGACGAGGTTGTAAACATTTTGGTGACCGCTTGCGTTTTAAAGGTTACCATTGCCCACTCGTCCGAAGGGAAAAGCTCGGGGAATGCATTAGAATCCCATGTGGAACGATATTTAAGCACGTATTCATTTTCGGTCTTGTCAAAAAGGTGATACGGCAGAGAAAATTCGAAGTCCGAATCATCCATGGAAAATACCACAGTTTCTTCATCGTCCACACTGTATACATAGGATTCGTACAGCATAGAGAACGGGTCTATTTCAAATGTATAAGGATACTCGACGTCACCCTCAATGCCACTCACCGTTACAACAACTCGGTTTGGCGTGCTCCAATACGATCCGGCTTCTCCCGGTATGACGTAACCGTTTTGATCCTCGGCATAAAGGCGGAGCGTCACGTACTGGTCGGGAGCGATGGGCGTGTCATTATCGGTGAGCACACGTTGGTGATCATCCTCGGTGATTGTTAATTTGCCTTCAAAATCGGCGAGCGCAAAGCTGAAGGTCGTTTTTTCGCAGATCTGCGTGCTGTTCGAAAGATTCACCCAAAGTCCGCTGTACCACTCGCCAATATCATAGTTATAATCCTGCAGGAAGATCGCGCAGGCAACGCTATACGTGCCGGGTGTCACCCATACCGTCTTTTCGGGGCTCAGATAGCTGGTGGTAAGCATATTCGCCGGAACAATCTCACCGGGGTTGCCCAGCATCGCCACGTAGCCGGGGCCGGTGGGATCGGCAGCGGTTCTGCCGGCAATATCCAGCTCCACCGCGCCCGTAATCTCATCGGCAAAATCGATTTCGGTCGTGCTTTCCGTAACTGTAACGGTCTTGTTCAGAATATAGCCCTCGTTGCTTACGACCCAAAGCTTGAACTCACCAAGCGTCGAGTTGATGGAAAAAGCACCGCTTTCATCGGTATTTCCCATATATACGAATCCAAAAGGCGTTTCCGCGTAAACGGGCGCATACGCAAGGGTGGTCCCTCCACTTACTGCCTTGAGAGACAACTCTTTCAAAAGCGTGCTGCCGTCAAAGGTCTGCACTGCATCCTTTGTAGCAGTTACGCGGAACATTGTGTTGTCCTTTACGTAAAGCAGATCTGCCGTTTCCCCCTCATAGACCTTATGAGGAAGGAATAGCTTTCCTTCGGGCGAATAGCCGAGCTTGAGGTCATCCTTGGTCGAGCGGTACATAAAGACGTGCCACCGCTCAACTACGGCTTCCCCCTCTGTCCATGCGGCTTCCTCGGTCATAAGCTCGCCGTTGATGTCAAGGAAGCTGATCGTTGAGCCGGGAATGTTAAAATCAAATTCAGTGCCTTCTTCGGCATCCTCTTCTCCCGTTCCTTCCCCCTCAATCAAGCCAAGGGCATCCGCAGAGATAACAGACGTAGGCAAAATGCCAAAAACCATCACGATAGTCAGTAATAAAGCCAAAAATCTTTTTGTTTTCATTGTCATTTCTCCTGTTGGGTCGCTCCCCTTCCCCCAGGGGCAAGGGGAGCATGTTTTTTTCATACGTATATGAGATGGCAGAATTGATTTTAGCTTACAACAACGATTCTCACCTCATGGGTAGTTTTGTTGATGTAGATATGAAACGTTCCTCCCACTTGGAAAACGATTTCAGTTCCGTTCGTACTTGCGCCCGTGGTGCCCTCTGCAAGCGTGATATCGGTGATATCATTTTTGTCGGTGTCACGAATTTTGAAGGATTCGAACGCGCCCATTTCAAGACCGAGATAGCAAAGCTCGTCGGGGTTATCGGGGTTTTCAATCAGTGTCAGAATGTTGTCGTAACGGATGTAAATATCTTTTGGAACGGTAGCCGATTGTTCGGGTAAATCTCCCACTCTTACGAGCTTTATGGTTTTTGCTTCGGTATCAAAATAAACGTCGTACGTTCCGGCAATTTTAACCATTGCAACCGTACCGAAAGATTGTGCTACCCCGGCATCGGTATCTGCAATTGCGCCGTAGGTAGTGTTGCTGCTTGCATCCTTCGCCATTTCGATCACGCCGATGAAGCAATTCGCAGTTAATGCCAAACCCTTATAGCAGAATTCTTTGGCATTGCTCGGATTAACCTGCATCGTAAGGGTTTGCGCACCTCCCGATCCGCCGGATACACTCAGATAATACAGATAATTCGAAGGATCGAACTCCGTATCTCCACCCTCGTCACCACCAACGGAAGTGATGGAAAGCACGCCTGTTTCTACGTTGTAGGCAAGGTTATACGTGCCTGCCTTATCAAAGTACAGCATATGCATACCCTCAGATTCAAACACGTGGGCGATAGAAGCGTTCGTTTGGCTGTCAAGGGTTATGGGAAGATAGTTTGTGTAGGTGTGATCGGTAAAAATGATGTTTGTGCTGGTATCCGCCGCAAGACCTTCGTAGGTTACAACACCGTCTTCATTCTTCATAAGCGGAATGAACTCGCCGTCAAGATACATATAAACGTCGGCAGGCGCTGCCGTTTCTTCTATCATAAAGCTGTTAAAGCACGGAAGATAAACGATGGAATAATAACCGCTCTTCAAAACCTTTACGTAATCGCCGTCCTTGGTGATGCTTCCGCTTTCTGTATATACTTCCGCAAGATGCTCTGCGTTTATCGTGCTGTTTGCCGTAAGGTTTTTGATATTAAACTTTGTTCCTTCTTCAAGCTGAAGCTTAACGATATACACATATAAGCCCTTTTCGCCGGCGTATGAGACGATATCCTCGTTGTTCATTACATCTTCATGTGCCGTGTACCACAAATACTCTTCGTAACCCTCGGAGTCCTTGGAAATCTCCATTTGAGCAAGCTCTACCGATTCGGTGTCGGCACTCTCAAAATTCAACTCATAGGAGCTTCCGTCAAGTGGAGCAAAAACCTTATTAACGTAGATCTTCTTATTACCGCCATCGTCAAACTCGATTCCGTAGCGTGCGACGTAGTCAATTACAAATTCACCGTTATCACCGCGGTGGAAATCCCAAGTATCCCAAAGATACGCTTCGTCAAGGTCGTCATAATCGTAAACAGTACCGCTTATATTATCGACGATAACGAATTTGTCGCCTACGGCGAAATTCACATATCCATAAATATAAGTTGATGTTCCGTCTTTATATGTGACATTAGCCATCGGATATTGCACACCGTTGATTTCAATAACGATTCCTTCGTACTTATATCCGTCGATGAACAGCATCAGTCCGTTAGGTGTTGCTGTAAGAACAGCGTTCGCCGCAGCCGCCGTGGTAAGTATCTTTCCGTCGGTACCAACGTTGCCCTCGGCAAAATAATTATGACTGAACTCTGCGTTATCGGTTTGGCAAATGGTAATCACGTCGCCTTTTGTGACCGAAAGCCCTTCGAGAGACCACTCGATAAAGCTGTCATTATGTTCCCCAAGCACAAGGGCGGTCGACTTTCCGTTTACGCAAATAGAGAGGTTGGTTGAGTATTTGGGAATGACCGGCGATTCGACTTCGCTATATTCATTGTCAAAGTATTTTTCGCACTCAGAGCATTGATAGTATTCAATGTTGCCGTCCTCCCAGAAGTTAGCA
This sequence comes from Clostridia bacterium, assembly GCA_017453305.1. Classification (GTDB taxonomy): domain Bacteria; phylum Bacillota; class Clostridia; order Oscillospirales; family CAG-272; genus UMGS1865. The sequence goes on along the minus strand of JAFTKJ010000049.1, from coordinate 1,414 downwards.
GATTTTCCCCAATACATTGAGCCGTATTCGTGCGCGCCGAGAGGAAGTGCAACGGAATCAATTTCGCCATAATTTTCATTGAAGTTCTTTCCACAGCCTTCACAATGATAGTGAGGAGCGATACCTTCTTCGGTACAAGTGGACGTTTTTCCTTCAACCCATTCATAATTGTGTACATGCTCGGCAGCTGCCGCTTCTGCAATTACGAAGTAGGAAAAGCTGCTTGTTTCAAACGAAATTTTTCCGTCAGCTACAGTAGGAACAAGGCTTTCAACCGAGTTATCACCCTTCACGTGGAATACAAGGTAGTTGCCTACCTCAACGTTGGGTACGGGAACAGAAACCTTTACCTTACCGCTCGGCTGAACTTTGGCGCCGTCCTTCGTAACGTAGATATCAAAAATATATACGTCGGCGTCCTTGTTGTAGTTCTGATTGGCAATTGCCGCAAGAACTTCTGCTGCTTCTTCTGTAGTTAATGCAATCTTGTTGCTGACCAAGGCAGAGCCTTCTTCAAAGTTACCGCCGTCCACAACGATTCCGTATTCGTTTTGTAACGATGCAAGCGTATTGACCTCGTTATTGCACGCCGTAAAGGAAAATACAAAAACAGATATCAAAAAAAGAGAGAGTGCTACTAATAAGGATTTGTTCTTCATTTTTTCATGCCTCCTTGCAAATAATCGTTTATACCGAGGTCGCCGTGGCGAGCTTGACTCCTTCGAGCAACTCAATAAAGCTCGGCGTGCCTTTTGCCTGGCGAAGATTATCTCCGTCGAATTCAACCCTTACTTGCCCCGGCAAGGTGTGAGTTTCCCCGTTTTCATCGTAAAGCTCCATGCAGAAATACCATACCGCCGTATCAAGATTTTTGTGCTTTTCGGGGCAGAAAAATTTGATCATTCTGCCGGGGCGATTCAGCTCAAACAAGCAATACGGTCTCTCACTGCTTTCAGGCACCTTGAAAATGGGAAATCCATCCTCAAAATACATCGAAAAGCAATCACGCGGCTCGTTGACGAATAAATAATCGGTCACGTGCTTTTTTTCATCCAAAAGGTAATCAAGCCCACGTATCCTTGGAAACTCAAAATCACCGAACAAAATTTTCTTGTCGGTCAAGTGTCATCACCTCCGTTTTTTGCGATGGATAGACGCATCAAATCCATCTTAACTACATTTTACCATGCTGACCTATGCATTTGCTACACCCCAAAGGGGGTGAAAATGCAAAAGCAGGGGTGAAAAAAGGGTGAAAAGGCTTTTGAACAATAAAGGGGCAGTCACATTTGACGAGACCGAAAAAGCCCGTGGCGTAAAGAAAAAAGTCCCGCTCGCCGTCAAAAACGACAAATGAGACAGGATAAGGTTGAATTTCTTCGAAATTCTCCAAATATTTACGGGCTTTTTCTAT
>JAFTKJ010000020.1 GCA_017453305.1 Clostridia bacterium | reverse complement strand
AGATTATAACAATATACATCCTTCAAATCGCGACCTTTCCGCAAACGTTTCCCCATCGCCGTTCGCAAGCACATCGAAACGCGATATAATGCAATCAGCAAAACATAAAACGATGTGTTAAGCGAACAGGATTTTGCAAGGCTTATAGGATAAAAAGGTGTTACGGTGCAAGGCTTTTTGAGAATGTCGAAAAAGGTGTCTTCTCTTCCCTACGCCCTGACCGCACAGAGATGATGGGACTCATCGGAGCTGGTAACAACCCCATGGTTGGTATGACTGTAGCTGTAGCTGTGGCTGTTGCTATCGAAGAGGCTAGCAAGTAATCCTTGATATGTAAGGCTTTTTGAGACTTTTGGGGCTTTATAGGGGCTTTGTAAAACTCATTTCGCCTAAAATCATAAATAAAAAAGTTGGACACATCATTTTGAGCTTTTGCTCTGGTGATGTGTCCAATATTTTTATATCAAAATTTGTGCCAATGCGAAGGATTTTTTACAATGAAAAAGAATTGTTTTTTTAACGGATTTTCAGCGACTATTCAATAGACTTCCGCATTTGCGCGATCGCATCCTCAAGGCGCAGGTCACGCTTGTAGACACTGCTCGTGCCCGCGACAAAGATATTCGCGCCCGCGTCCGCAAGCAGGCGCGCGTTCTCAAAGCTGACGTTTCCGTCTACCTCGATATCCGTTTCAGTATACCCGCGTGCGTCAAGATACACGCGCAATTCGCGCACCTTTTCCAGCGTCGCGGGGATCAGCTTCTGCCCCGCAAAGCCCGGGTTGACCGTCATCACAAGGATACCGTCAAGGTCACCCAACACGTTCTCCAACATCAAAAAGGGGGTTGCGGGATTGATCGCCGCCATGGGCTTGCCACCGCGTTCTCGGATCATAGCAAGGCACTTTTGCAGGTGCTTGGTGCTCTCTGCGTGAACACTGACGTACTCACCCGGCTGAATATCAAACCACGCAAGCTTGTCCTCGGGACGCTCGATCATCAAATGAATATCCAAAGGAATATTACTCATACCGCGCAGCTGTCTGACCGTGTCTGTTCCAAACTGGAGGTTCGGCACAAAATCGCCGTCCATCACGTCCACGTGCAGGTATTCGATCCCCGTTTTCGCAAACACGTCAAGCGTGTGGGGGTAATTCGCGATGCGTCCGCACATAAGGGAGGGAGAGATCATTTTTTTCATACCGTCACCCCTCGATTTCATCCAGCATCTGCACGCGGCGGGCGTGTCTGCCACCCTCAAATTCAGTTTCCAACCACGTCTTCACGATCATCTTCGCAAGCTCACTCCCTACCACACGCGCACCAAACGCCAGCATATTGGTGTTATTATGCGCACGGGAAAGCCCTGCCGAATAAGGCTCGGAGCAAACGACACAACGAATCCCACGAACGCGGTTTGCCGCAAGCGAAATGCCAACACCCGTGCCGCAGATCACAATGCCGCGCTCCGCCTCTCCGTTTGCAACGGCGTGAGCGGTCCTCTCGCCAAAAACGGGATAATCGCAACGCTCCGTGCTATACGTTCCCATGTCGATCACCTCGTGACCAAGCTCTGTCAGATATTGCAAGATCTCGCGCTTGAGTTCAAGCGCCACGTGATCGTTTCCGATTGCAATTTTCATATCCTACCTCCATCCAGTTTACTCCAGGCGTAAATACCCGCGCCCACCACCCCGCATCTGTCGGCGTTCTGCGAGAACAGAATCTTCAGATGGTCGTGCGGCAAGGGCTTACGCACGTGTGCCAAAATACGGCGACACAGCTCCTCTCGGGGAAATCCCCGCATAGCGATCACACCGCCGCCAAGGATTAGGCATTCGGGGTCAAGAATATTGATCTCTGCCGCGACCGTGCGAGCAAGCCGTTCCAGATATGCCGCAATCGCCGTATCCTCGGCATGTTGCAAAAAGAGGTCGGAAATGTGCGTGTCGGGATAGTGCGTCGCACACAGGCGCGAAAGATACTTCCCTGCCACCAGCCCCTCACTACAGCCCTCATTTCCGCAACCGCAACTGCTGCTGTCATCGCCAAACGGAATGTGCCCAAGCTCCCCCGCCACGCCGTTGTGTCCTCTGACGAGCCGCCCATCCAGCATAATGGCGTTTCCAAGCCCCGTGCCAACGTAGGCGGCAACCACGTCGCCGCTCTCAAGCCGCATCTCGCGCACGTCGCACAAAAGAAGCAGGTTGACGTCCTTTTCCACGTACACGGGAAGTCCCAAAGCCGCCTCCAGCGGCTTTTTGACGTTCACACCGTCAAATCCCTTGAGCGAGGGGGCACTGAGCACCGTATCCCGTGCGCGGTTGACCGTTGCGGGGAACCCCACGCACACCGCGCCAACCTCTTGCCCTACCCCGTACCGCACAAGGTAATCCCGCACAAATTCCACCAGCGTATCTGCGGGCGACGAGGAGAGCAACACCTCGGACGGATGCTTTTCAAACTCATATATGCGCAATGTGCGATCGATCAATCCGATCCGCAGATTCGTCCCGCCAATATCGATTCCAAGCGTGTACGTCATACGATGTAAGGCTCACCGTCGAGCACAGTCATATCAATGACCGCCTTCATATACTTACCGAACTTGGTTTCCAGCTCCGCCTGTGCCTGATCGAATTTCGACATGGGATAGATCTTGGTGGGAATATTCTGATAGTCCCAGCGACCGTCCGCAAGCATGCGCAACGCATTTTCGGCACCGATCCTGCTCAACTCCCATTCTCTTGGGTGAACGCTCAGACACTCGATTGCCTTGACGTTGAGCTGCTGCATATCCACCAAGCGCTTCTCACCCGTGTGGTAAGCACCCACGCAAAGCTGACCGCATTCGCGCGTCAGGTTCACGGCAAGATCAAGCGACTCGCTGCTTTCCGCCCACTCCATAACGGTTTCGTAGCCCGCGAAGCCGCTTTCCAGCTTCGCGCGCATCTCCTCGGGAGAATACACCTCTGCCGCGCCGTATTTGCGTGCGTTTTCACGCGAAGCGGGATTGGGATCGACAGCAACGACGTACGCACCGCGAAGCTTGAGAAGCGAAATAGCGCCGCATCCCATGTACCCCGCGCCAACGACGCACACGGTCGTGCCGGGCATGGAGCACTTGACCTTACTCACCGCACTCATCATGCAGGCAAGAGGCTCGAGAATACAGTCTACCTCCCGCACGTTCGCGGGCAGCTTCCAAAGATGGCTGAACGGTTTGCTGTTCGGGCGTACCACAACGTATTCGAGCATGCCGCCGCCACCGGGAAGCTGGCTGCCCCAAAAGCCCGACACGACGTCTCCGACCGCAAAGCCCTCGACACCCTTACCGACCTCTGCAACGATACCAAGCGGTTCATGTCCGAACGCCTCGCCTGCCGCCGCGTGCGACCACGCGTAATGCTCGGACATACATACGCCGACGTATTTGTTGCGGATCAAAATTTCCCCTTCTCCGCACACAGGAGTGGCAACCTCCTCAATGCGGCTCTTGCCGGGGCCTACCGATACAATTCTTTTCATAACCAAAGCTCCTTTTTTGATTCTGTCGTTTCGACGTCTTTATAATACCATCCCTCAGCATCTGAACGCGCCCTTGATAAAGCCGTCCGTATGATGCTCCATCATCTCGCTGACCGCATCAAAATCCTTCATGTCAAAGACACGGGTTACTCCCTTAAAGTTCCAAATGCCTCTATCCAACAGCTCCATGCATCTGCGGCAAAGGTCTGCCTCGTAATCAATTCTGCGCTCGTGGCAGTTGACGGTCGTGATCGCCTTGAAGTTCCACAGCTTGTAGTCGATCCTGCGGTCACCGTCGTTATGATACCCGCCGATTCCGAGTCTGCCGTGTCCTTGCACGAGATCCCCCGCAAGACGCAAGCCGTCCTCCGTACCCGTAAATTCCATAACGGTGGGAATGCCGCCCGTGAGAATATTGAAGTTGTCACCGTCTCTCGTCAGGCTGACACTCCCCATGCTTTCAAAAGTGAGAAAATAGGTGGCGGGAATATCCTTGGGAAGATAGCACTCCGTCGCGCCAAAGCGCTTGGCGTTTTGGAGTGCCTCGGGACGCTTGTCAATGGCGATAATATCGCCGTATCCCATCGCACGAAAGAGCGAAATAGCACCAAGCCCCATATATCCGCAGCCCACCACGGCAATGCGGTCGCCCAGCGTCCCCACGGGAAGCTTCATTGCCGCCGACAAAAGGCACGCCAAGGGCTCGGAAATGGCGTCCTCGTCCCTTAAGGAATCGGGCACGTGTGCCATCTTTGCAGGCTCGACGACGATATACTCCTTATACGCGCCGCCGCCAAGACCCGTGACACGGTCACCGACTCGAAAGCCCGTTACGTTTGAACCGATCTGTTCCACCACGCCAATCGACTCATGTCCAAAGACGTCTCCCTCCTTTGCGGTCTGCCATGCAAACAGCTCCGAATGGCACATACCGGTAAGAGTGACCCTTACAAGCATTTGATCCTCGTTGATCTGCGGTACGGGAACCTCGATAATCCTTGTCCTGCGAGGTCCTGCGGCGATCATTTGCTTCATCGTTCTTATTTTTCTATCCATATTTTCATTGCATTAAACAATTGCGCCGTTTTCCAAAAGGCGTGCGCGAAGCGCTTGTACGTCGATCGTTTTCGGCGTTTTATTCTCCTTGACTGCCATTGCCGCGGCAACGCCTGCCGCCTCACCCAAAGCCATACACTGCGCCGTCGGACGTGTCGCCCCCGACGCTCCGCGCGAGGCAGAGATCGGACGCCCCGCGACGAGCAGATTTTCCACGTTCAAGGGGAGCATCACGCGGTATGGAATGTGGAATCTCCAATGGTTGAGATCCACGTTTTCCACCTCCTTGGGAAGCGGGTGAATGTCGAGAGGATGACCGCCACAGGCAACCGAATCCTCAAAATCCTTGCCCGACAGCACGTCAATTACCGACAGGCGGTACTCTCCCACGATATGGCGCGTTTCTCTCACGCCCACGTCGGGGATATAGGTGATGCGCACGTTTTCAAAGCCGGGAACGTGCTCCTTCAAAACGCCCGTCAAAATCCGCGTTCCTCTTTGCAGATTGTACTGTGCGATACTGACCCTGCGGCTATCCAAGCCGTTGGCGTTTTTCGCGTCGGCACAGCAGGGTCCCAAGAGGATCGCCTCGTCTCGTTCGGGAAGATTGTAAACCTGGACGTAGCCGTAGCCTCGGTCGGGGGAATGCTCCTTGAGATTGATGCGGAACACACACATCTCGCCTCTTTGGTAGCTTTCGATGACGTTTTCCAGTGACATAACGCCGAATTGATGCTCCACAAAGCAGTCGGGGTTTTCCCTCAAATAGTCGAACAGACGCGCAAAATCAAGGTTGCGCACGCGATACATCGTGCCAAACTGCTGCATCTCGCCGGCCTCCTTTGCAAAACCCGTGGCTGCTTCCTCCTCGGTGGCACCCACAACAAACGGAGCACCCGCCAGTGCCGCTACGTCCGCATCCCCCGTGGTGTCAATAACCACGCGCGCGCCGATCTCGCAAAAGCCCTCTTTGTTGCAAACCACCACGCCCGTGACAGTATCTTCTTTTTTGTTGACCAACACTACGCGCGTGTCGTAAAGCACCTCAACGCCGCTTTCCTGCAGCATTTGCATCAGCACCCACTGCGCCTCCGCCTTGTCGGTGAACACGTAGCTGCCCGCTTCCCCGTGCGTGCCAAGCGCCATGCCGCTGTCGATCATGCGCTTGACATATTCGTGCGCCAATCCCCGCACGACCTGCACCTTTTTGGGGGCGCGTCCCAGCTCGTCCAGCACCTCGCACTTATACACGTCCACGTCGCGGCAGTGCTCGGAGAACTTGGTAATGCCTGCCTCTCCCACAGTCAGCATGCCGCCGACGGTAAAGGAGCGCTCAATGAGAAGGGTTTTCGCGCCCTCGCGTGCGGCGGCGATCGCCGCAAAGCAACCTGCCGTACCGCCTCCGCAAACCACGACGTCGTATGCTCCAAAGGGCTGTGCTTCAATTTGATATTTCATCATTCTTACCTCGTTTTCAAGATTCGAAAGCGGATCTCCACACTGCAAAAAATCGCGCAAGACTCTCCTCCGCGCTCTTGCCCTCGTAGGGGCGCATCTCAAAGGAAACAGTCGCATCTACGCGGTCAAGGTAGCCGATTTCTTTTAGCATGTGGATAAAGCGCACCCCGTCCGCCTCGGTATAAAGCCCATCCGGATGATTCCACGCAGTGTGCTTGTCCCCGTAAAAAGGGCTGTCGGTTTTCATAACACCGTTTCCGAGGTGAACGTGGTTGAGTACGCCCTTGGATTTTTCCAAAGCACTCTCAAGCGTTTCATGCATGATCGGCACGTGACACATGTCAAGCAGAAGCCCGATGCGCTCGAAACCGTTTTGCTTGACGCGACCAATAAATTCCACCGTTTCCGAAACGGGACCGAACAAGAATTTCTTGTCGATATCGCGGTCGGTCGGTTCAAGCGAAAGATGCACGTCGCCGGGAAGCTGTGCGCCCACGCGAAGCGTCAGCTCCAGAACGCACTCCTTTGCCGCCTCGCGGTCGGTGGGAAGATCGGGGCCCAAGGCAAAAATGATCTTCTTCGAGCCAACCTCCAGCGCGTAGCCGACCTCGCGCATGAGCAGCGAATATGCACGCTCGCGCTCCGCCTTTTCGGGTGACGCGGGAAAGGATTGCTCCTCGCCAAAGCGGTCGCCTACGTTGTAATTGATAACCTTTCCGCTATCCTTGAGAATTTTGATCTCTTCAGCGGAACTCTCCCCGCGCCAGATCCAGCAATCCAAGGCATCGACCAGCGGGTTTGCCGCAAGCCTTTTCAGCGTTGCGGTGTGCGCCACTGCATTCGTAATGGCCTCGGGATACAAAAACTGATGATTGACACCTAAAATTACCGACATGCCGCCACCATCTCCTTTTCATAAATCAGATATTGCGACCACGTGGGGAGCAACCGCTCACCGCGCATCACAACGGTGTTTTCGTTCTCAAAAATTTCGGGGTGCAATTCGCGCATCTTGGAAAGGTAGGGGCAATCCGAAAATTGAATGCGGATCTCGTACGGTGCTTTCACTGTGAAAGGGGCAACCGTTGTAAGCGCCGCCTTTTTTGCCGCCTCGCGCAAACGCACGGCACTTTCCGAAGGAGCAAGGCAGAGCGCGGTATCAGCGCCCAGAGAAGTCTTGACGGGGCAGGTGACAACACCTGTGCCAAGCGCCTCCGCCTCACGGCATCCAAGGTCATCCCCCGACACGAATTTGAGCGGCACTCCCGCCTCGGCGGCAAGCGCCGCCTCCATGCCGATCTCGCCCACAAGGATTCCGTTGAGGTAAATTGCGTCGTATTCGCGCAGATAGCTGTGTGCCAAAAGGGCATTTTCAACGTGCTGCATCGTGTGAAGCCCCATTAAATATAGCCCGTCAATGCCCGCGCCGCCCACGCCGCGCCAAAGGTCGCCGCGGATCGGCTTTCCCATGACTACAGGCTCGTCGATCTGCGTCACGTCCACGTTTCTGCCGTCGGTGTGCATGTCGTAAACGATCGCCTCACCGCCCGCCTCGCGGATCCCCGCCAGCACCGCCTTGAGATCGTTCATCAGCATTCTGCGACCGAGCTCACTGTTTTCCGCCTGTGGGAAGGTCGTCACTCCCGTCACGCCCTCAATGTCCGTCATTACCAAAAAATTCATACCCGACTCCTCTGTTCCATAATGATAAGGTCATTATAGCAGGAGTCGGGCATGGATACAATAATATGTCCGATATTAGCAATAAAAGTTGTCCTATCTTTGCACACCATCCGCATCGCGGAATTGCATCGGCGTCATGCCGGTTTTGTGAACAAAGAACTTATTAAAATAATCCGCGCCGGAAAAGCCGAGCGCCTGTGCGATCCGATGCTGTGTGTAATCGGTTTCAAGAAGCATTTTTTTACACTGCTCCAGCTTTTTGAGGTGAATAAACTCCAAAAGTCCCATTCCCTCGTGCCTTTGAAAGAGCCTTCCCAATTGCTTGGCGCTGATGTGACAATACGCGGCAACCTCCTCGCACGTGAAAAGGATGTCATAGTTGTCCTCCACGTATTTTTTGGCTTTGAGAACCCGATCGTCATACCGCTCCTCACGATGCCCTGACGTCGGTGTCTGAAGCGAAATCACGTGATAAACCAAGGTATGCAACGTGTGTTTCATTAAAAAATCGCGGTTTTCAAGCATTTTTGCGGCATAATGGAAAACAAGGCCCAACGAAAGCATCATTTCCTCTCCGATCGGAAGTGCTTTATATTCGGCAACCGCCAGTGCCGCACAGATCGGCTCCGCTCCACTTTCCACCGCCAACGTCAGCTTTTCAAACTCCGCACTGCAGCTGACCACACGGTGCGGACAAAAGGGGGAGATCGTAATAAATTCTCCGTCCTGCACCGTTACAAACCGCTCCCGAACACCGTACACAATGCTCCCCTTTAATATAAAATGTATCTCGAAAAAGGAATGCTGATGACGTCTGAAATTTAATACATCCCTATTTTTGGCCTCGTTTGCCGAGATCCACTGCACCGAAAAAGCATCCCCCGAAAGCTGCGCACGGGAAATCGCACACTGATTGATAACGTCGGCGTTCCATTGAATCTCCATCTCCTCACCTCGCTTTCCAACCGCTTCCATTATACACCCTTTTCTTACTTTTTTCAATAGCATGTCTGATTTTTGCATAAGTCTAAAAGAAAAAATCGGACGCAGGAGATACCTTTTGAAAATGATAGAGTATCTTTTGCGGTTAACCAAACGAATCAATTTCGTAGCCTATAACCAAATGCAAACATCCTTTGAACTTTTCCAAAAGCCCATTCGCGAACACGTCAAAATGTAGTATAATGCATTCAGCAAACTCTAAAACGATGTGTTCAGCGGGCAAAGATTTTGCGATGCGATTATCTAAATACTACTTGATTTACAAGGCTTTATATGATATAATAATCTCAACCCCAAATCTATAAAGCCACTAATGCGTAGAGATGATGGGTCTCATCGGCGCAGGTAACACCCCCATGGTCAAACAACCGCAGGTTGTTTTGATGACAGGTAGCAGTTGCTGTTGCGATCGAAGAGGCAAGCAAGTAATTCCATTGCTTATCACCGCAAGCCTGTTTTCGAGCGTATTATAAAAAGGAGAAACATATGCTAAAAGGTATTCCGACAATTATTTCACCCGAGCTGTTAAAGGTTCTGTGCGAAATGGGACACGGCGACAGAATCGTTATTGCTGACGGCAATTTTGCAGCTGCATCCACGGGCAAAAATGCCATAGTAATCAGATGTGACGGTCATGGTGTGCCCGAGCTGTTAGATGCAATTTTGCAGTTGTTTCCTCTTGACTCATATACGGAAAAGCCTGTATTGCTAATGGAGGTTTTACCCGGAGATAACGTAGAAACACCCATTTGGGACGTTTACAGGACAATCATTTCCAAATATGATACACGCAAGGATGGCGTGATAGGTACCGTCTCTCGCTCTGCGTTTTATGATGAAGCAAAAACAGCTTATGCAATCATCGCAACAAGCGAAAAAGCGCTTTATGCCAACGTCATGCTCCAGAAAGGAGTATTGTAAACTCAAGAATTCTTGAACTTCCGTGATTCTCTCGGCAAATCACTATCAAAGCGGCAAGCAAGTAATCCTTGCGGCGTAAGGCTTTTTGAGATTTACAGGGTTTTATGAAAGCTTTGTAAAAATCATTTCGCACAAAATTGAACAATAAAAAGTTGGACACATCATAAACGTATTTTCGCTTGTGATGTGTCCAATATTTTTTGTTTTTAAGGAGGGTTTTTAAAGTGAAAAAGATAAATGAAGGCAAACACCGCACCTTTTATACAATCTAAAAAGTTTATGCAACTATAATCAGCAATCCACTTGCCTGCAACAAGATGAGAAACAATGTTGCCGCATATGTAGAGCAAAGCGATATTTTTCCGGCATATTCGAACTCTTCTTCATAACTTGGAGAATATCCCTTTTTAAATAAGTTTGGATCCTTCCGATGAAGAAAAAAACACACAAGCATCGCGAAAAGCATTACACATGAGCTTGGAATAAGTCCAAACAATAGCCACATCAGTACATATATAAATAATGACATAAAAACACCAAGCGGCTCGCCCGTTTTTTGATTGTTAATGATTTGAAAATCAAGTTCCCCTCTAAAATCCCCTGATAAAGCAATTGATAACGATGCAATAACCACTACCGACAAAACAGCAATTGTAATGATATATTTATTTTTACGAATGTTATCTTCCATACTAAACCTCCAAAAGACTTTCTCTAAAACAAAGATACGATCAGCCATTTTTCAGTACCGTTTGACACAGTTCATTTAGCACCTCTGCTAATTCTTTAATAAAACAAAGCTTAACACATTGTTCTTTGCTATTATTGTTAGCTTTGTTAAGTACCAAGTATCGCCAATCTGGGAAAGCTGATGCTATATTATTTATTTCTTCTGGGATATTATATATCAAGGGTCTTTTGAATTTTTGGTAGATTTCCTTCTTTTGAGTATCTTCCAAAGCATTATACAAGGAATAAAGATTATGTCCTATATCTTTCAACTCACCTATTGTTTTTCCATTATCCTCAAGCAATAATTTAAGAAAAAGTTCAATCGCAAAAGTCATATTTACTATGTATGGTATATATGTCTCAATTGATTTTCTCTCAGGTATGTTTTTTCGTCCGCATTCAGCTAACTCATAAAAAGCATTGGCTTCAGTATATAAATTTTGCTTTTCTAAATTGTTCAAGTAATTTTCTCCTTATCTATGTCTGCTTGGTAAATCTTTAGTAGTCCACATAGTATAAAAACATCCAATCACGTTAAGAAGCAAACAGCCCAAAGCGGCTAAAATGTTTTTATCTATTATATATCTATACGCTTGAACACACCATGTAAAATTCCAGCAGAAAAACATAACCCATAATAATATGTTAATCACATATAAAACCACTATGAGAAAATTAGGCATCTTACTTATGATATTTATTTTACAAGGATGTTTTTTAAAGACCTCTGAAAATCCCCAGTCTAACAATGATGATATCAGAAAACCAACAATAAACAAAATAATTTCTATTGGGAAGTCCATATAACTAATCACCTCGCTTTTTTAATTATAACACAAAAAAGTGAACGATTCAATATCATTGAATCACTATTTTCAATATAAAATACAAAACCGGAGGATTTCACAATGAAAAAGCTAAAAATGGCAAGGAGTGTAACGCTCACTTTTGAGGAGGGCTGCAACAAGTATCTTGATACTGCCGACTGGTTTTTTCAAAAAAGCCATAAATCGACACATCTCCTTCACGCTTTGGGGTTCTCGTTCGTGCTCCCTGCTTTCGTATTGACAAAGATATGGTTTTATGATATACTACTTTTTGAAAGTTCACATAGGAAGGTATGAATATGAGTTTTTTGATAGAGAATGACATTTTTTCTCTTTGCTTGGGAAAGAACGCCGTTGCTAAAAGTCTGCGACTGAAGCAGACCGACGAGGAGCTTCTTGCTACTGATAGCGAAATTCCGTTTTTTTCGGTCACCCAAGAACGTCCGTACAATAACGAAATCAAGCTTATTCATCTGAACAAAGAGACCGAATTTTTGGCAAACCGCGTATCTATGGAGAACGGCAAACTCATCGTCGGTTTTGATGTAGCACCGTACGAAGCAGTGGTAGAAATCAATATTGCTCCTACCTATATTGCTTTTACCTTGGAGGGATTCAGAGTCGCGCCTGAGCACTATGGGGGTATACTTACAGATACTCCGCCCGTACTTTCCTTCAAAATTGTTTCTTTACCAATAAGAGAGAAGACGTACTTTGGTGAATGGTTGAACGTAGCATGGGACGAGCAAAGCGCGGTTTGCCTGCTCTCCACCTCTCCTCATGCGGAAATAGATTCCAAAAAGCACGGGGGCACTCGAATTCTGATCGCAGATGCACACCGCGACATTTTAATGCAAGGCTGCACTGCCGCATTGATCGTCTCGGAAAAGGATAAGCTCATGTCTGCGATTGCAGACGTTGAAGCAGCATATGATCTTCCTCGCGGAGTTGAAAGTCGCAACAATACAGATAAGATCAACGCATCGATATATTGGACTGAAGATATAACACCCGAAAACGTTGACGAGCATATTGCAAATGCGAAACGCGCAGGATTCCGCATGATGCTTATCTATTACACGGCACTGTTGAAAACCGATGGATTCGGCGGTCTTCTGGGGGATTACGATCTGCGCGATGAATATAATGGAAAAATTGAAAATCTCAGGCTGATGTTAGACAAGATCAAGGCTGCCGGAATAACGCCGGGATTTCATTTTTTGCATACTTATATAGGGCTTAAAAGCCGTTATGTAACGCCTGTTGCGGATCATCGCCTACTACTCAAACGCCATCTGACGCTTGCGGCACCTATCGGAACTGAGGATACCGAAATATATATCGTGCAAAATCCCATCAACTGTCCTAAAACCTATGCTCACACGCGAGTCTTACAGTTCGGGGGGGAGATGATCACTTATGAAGGATATACCGATTCTGCGCCGTATAAATTTATCGGATGCAAGCGCGGTGCGTTTCACACTACGGTTACTGAGCACAAGGCAGGAGAAATAGGCGGCATTCCGGAGATAAGTGAGTTCGGCTTTGAATGTGCTTATCTCGATCAGAACAGCGATCTTCAAGACGAGATAGCCCAAAAGCTTGCCCGCATATACAATGCAGGATTTGCATTTGCTTATTTTGACGGAAGCGAGGGGACCAACGCGCCGTTTGCCTTCCACATTGCAAACGCTCAATACCGAGTCTATAAAGCGTTTGACAAAGCACCGATTTTCTGTGAGGGCGCGGCAAAAACACATTTCAGTTGGCATATACTCAGCGGTGCAAACGCGTTTGACGTATTTAAGACCGACATATTCAAGAGCATGATAGATGCGCATCCCGTACACGAGGCTCCGCTGATGCAACGCAACTTTACCCGCTTGAATTTCGGCTGGTGGGATTATTTTGAGGATACACGTCCCGATATATATGAGTACGGAATGAGCAGAGCCGCCGCTTGGGATTGCCCTGCCACGATGATGGCAAAGCTTAATAACTTCAAAAAAAATCCTCGAACCGATGACAATTTTGAAGTTCTGCGGCGCTGGGAGGATGTCCGCGCAAGAGGCTGGCTTACCGAGAAGCAAAAGGAAATGATGCGCTGCGGGCAAGAGCATATATTGCTCATAAACGGGGATGGCGAGTATGAGCTTCTTCCGTACGATCAAATAGAAGGAACGCCGGAGGGACTTTACGCCTTTACGTTTACACGTCGAGACAGGAATTATGCAGTATATTGGTATCAAGGAGAAGAAAAGAATTTTTCTGTTCCTATAACGGAGCTTGTTTGTGAGGAAGAAATTGACGGAAAGCGCACGGTCGTTCTTGAAAGTAATGGGTGCACAGTATTACCGGCATCACACCGCAGATATGCTTCAACGTTGAAGAATAAAGCAACACTTGAAGAGGCGTTCCGTAATGCAGTCGTTATCGAAGAGGCAAGCAAATAATCCTTGCGGCGTAAGGCTTTTTGAAATTTGCAGGGCTTTATGAAAGCTTTGTAAAACGCCTTTCGCACAAAATTGAACAATAAAAAGTTGGACACATCATTTTGGAGATTTCTCCATGTGATGTGTCCGATATTTTTCTCTTCGATTTCACAATCCATTCAGCCGTTTTTAGCGTCCAAATGAAAAGAACACCGCAAAATTATTTGGCTTTTTCCAATGCAATTGAGCGGTCACAAATCACTCCTGTTGGTCAATCCAGCGTTTCCGGGTATACCCTTTCACGGGCGCGAAGCAAACGGATTGCACCATCCTTGTTATAGTAAACACCGTCGTCGGTAAGACCGCCCCAGGGTGCCATCATAAAGCCAAGCACGTTCTCGTCCCGCATCGTCTTCTTCGCATGCATCATGGTATCCAGGGGATTTTCATGACCTCCGTCAAAGCCGCGGCAATGTGACATGGTGGGAACCTGCAAAAATCCGTGTGCATCCAATTCCTCATAGGTGGCGATACGCTTATTGGCAAGATCCCCCTCGGGGTAGGTCTTGAACTTCTGATAGAACCAATTGGACTGGATCGCAGATTTCGACATGTTCTTAATAAAGGACTCAGAGTTGCGCCAGTAATAATCCGACCATACCCAGGGCTGCGCGCCGTGCTTTTCGGCTTCCTTAAAGTAGAAATTCATATCGTGCCACCAAAGAACATCTCCGCGCATGATATAAGCCTCGCGCGTAATAACGGGAGCCTTGACCTGTTGCTCCTCGTCCATGCCGAGATGGATGAATCGCGGATAACCGAATGCCTCACATACCTCGCGAATCACGTCCGCGCAAGCAGCATAATACTCGGGCGTTCCTACCATGCGGCGATACTTTTTGAGCCACGTATGGTGCGTGCAGGAGAAATTGAGTTTGGGAATCACCTCAAGTCCAAGCGCTCTTGCTTCGTCCAGCTTCTTTTTTAAAAAACTCTTGTCCCATGCATCGGGAGCGGAAATTTCGGGACGGGACTCGTATTTGATCGCATCGCCAACGTCTACAATCAACATATTATACCGACACTCAGCAAGAAATTGGACGATATCATCCCATGCCTTTACACTTACGTTATTGCTTTCCGTGTACCGCGGTGCGGAATACCAGCTACGCGGCGGTGTGTTTTCATCGTCCCACATATGTCCACTTAAATGGACCAAAAAACTCCAGATCTTCTGATTTTTCATAACAGTCTCCTTTTGATTTAACGTTCGGTGTTCACAAGAACTTGTTCCAAAACGTTCTTACAATACGAACAATTTTCACAATTTTTATCGCACAAGGAAGTCCTTTCAAACCAATCCGCAGGAAAACGATCATTATCGATTATAAAAGGTGCAAAGGTCGGTCCGTGTCCCGGCTCACAAAGATCCGCAAGATTGCCGTGATAGATCCCCTTTGCGTAAGCATCAATCACCATTGTCGGCAAAGCATGCATGCGAGTCGCAAGCTTTACACCATCGATCAGCCCCGCATAATGGTGAAGATCCTCGGGGCGCACCCACGTGTTTTGTAAAAAAGCAACGCGGTTTTTCTCCTTCGAAAGATATGCACGGCAACCACTCTCGCCGGCCCACATAAGGTTATCTTTGGAAAAAATTTCACGCTCATGCGCCACGGCATTGTCATGGAAGGTTTGCATGGAGCAATGACGAAGACAACCACTGTTGGCAAGAAGAATCACCTTTTTCCCGATGGTGTGCAAATACTCTGACACACGAGAAAGCGCTTCAAGGTCGCGATTGATGTCTCTTTGAACACAAAAAGAATCAAACAGATGCTCCACGTACTGAATTCCTTTAATGGTACCAATGCGCATATTGACCGATGCGCGCACGTCAATATTGGAATCAAAATGCTTGACGATCTGTGCCGTTACGGGAGAGGCGGTGGTCACCGTCTGCGGTGCGCAACCGATCTCATAAAGATGCTCCAATACGGAGCAGACCTCTCTTTCATGTGCATGGCTAAAGGCATCTCCGCCATTACAGTTGGCATTGAAGAGCAGATCCAATCCAATGCCCATATCGGCAATCTCGTGAAGTTCGCTTTCAAGACGCGCCCCTGCCGTATAATCAACGTAGCCGCTCTCGATGCCAAATGGACTTCTGCCGCTCGCCATTCCAACCCACGGAAAATAGACCTCCCGGATGC
This sequence comes from Clostridia bacterium, assembly GCA_017453305.1. Lineage (GTDB taxonomy): Bacteria > Bacillota > Clostridia > Oscillospirales > CAG-272 > UMGS1865. The sequence goes on along the minus strand of JAFTKJ010000020.1, from coordinate 64,181 downwards.
ATTCCTTGTTGCGCGCGACAATTTCGGAAAAAGAAAACTGTCCCTCACACGTTACACTATACCCCACGCACAGAGGAATTTCATGCGTTGGGGATCGTCTGTTAATCGGGTTCACGCTCATACATTTCATCGTTGTAGGGCTTGGTGGGATCGTTAAACTTCACGTTTCCGTCCTCGCTCCAATCCACCTGCCACGGGCGACGGCGGCGGAAGGGCTCTTTGAACTTGTTCTTAAGCACACCTCTTGCCTCCAGACTCATCATGCACGCACGCGTACAGCCGCGTGCACCGCAAACAGCCTGACCGCTTTGATATACGGTTTTGGGTTTATGATAGAAAGGCGTGTGCGAGCCGCGCGTAATATCGTCACGTCCTGCAACGTAGTCGCCACCCTCGCCGTGCTCAACGCGCGTACCGCCGTTGAAGGTATCGTTGCACTTCAGTGTGTCGATTTCGCCCCACTCCACCTCGTGTCCCGCAAGTGTGACCTTAACCGTCTTTGTATCGCTGATACAGTTGCCGGGGCAGGCGCGCACGCATGCCATGCACTTGTTACAAAGCTTGGGGCCGTCATAGATAGGATCCGGCTCAAGCTCCATCTCGGTCAAAACAACACCAATCCGCTGACGGGGACCGAACTCGGGCGTGAGGAACATTTTACTGTATCCGATCTCGCCAAGCCCCGCAAGATATGCCGCGATGCGCAGGTGGATCATAATATCGGGGGCAGGAAGCCCCTCGCGCACGGGAACGCTGAAGTTCTTCTTTTGAACTCCTTGATTATCAATACCGCGCCAATCACTCTGGTGACCGATCGGGATTGCCTCATAGCCCTCGTCCTCGATGTGCTTACAAAGGTTGATTACCGTCATGGGGATATAGTTGTAGGTCAAGCCGCCGTAGCCCATTGCGGAATAGTTGCTGAAGAAGGTTCCCTCCTCAATACCGCGCAAGGAGCCGCGCATCACGCGGAAGCACATAACGATCATGCTCTTCGCCTCCGGCATAATATAACGGGGATCCATTTCTTTGGGCGCGCCCTCGAAGCGATCCATCGATGCAATTCCAACAAGGTCAGCACCAAGGCTTTTCGCCAGCGCCTTTAATTCTTCTTTCGTCATAACAGTTCTCCTTCTATCTGTATTTATGATAGCGCAAAACAAGATTTTTTCAATATGTTTTCCTATCGTTTTACAAAATCATCACATCTTCCCACCTTACCTATATTATAACAGCCAAATGCACGGCTTTCAATGTATATTTCACTTTATTTTTTATAAAATTCGACGTTAGCATTGATTTTACGCGCGTTTTCTGCTATACTGATTATAGATTTCGATTTTGGAGGAACCAATATGGATGCATTCGATTTTCGCGTCAGGTCCGTTCCGTTTGCCTACCGCCGCATCTACGCCCCCGGAAAAGCAATTCAAATGTCGGGCAGAAGCGCGCACGGGCTGACCTTGGTCATGTCGGGCAAGCTTCAAATCAGCTTTCAAAACGGCAAAACCGAGGTGGCAGGCGAGGGTGATATCATTTTACAAAGGTTTGGTGACGTGTACCTCCTGGAGGCGATTGGAGATTCCCCAACCGAGTACATCGTCATCTCTTACCTGACCGAGGAGAAGGACTTTGCCGATACCGTTCTCCCCAACTGTCATATTTTTACCTCCGAGCATCGCCGCCGTTACCGCGACGCTTTTGAAAGAGCTGCCGAAACACATGGCACGACCTCCGTTTGCGGCGAGACTCTATTACGTGCCCTGGTACAGCAAATTTTGTGCCACATCATCAACGAGCATTACACGCGCACGCTGCTGTGTCGTGACGATCCCGTAGCACGCGCAAAATTCTTTATTGAAGAGAACTTCGATCAAAACGTCGGCGTTCGGGAGATTGCCAATGCGGCATGCTGCTCTCCATCTCATTTGCGCGCCCTCTTTCGCAAGGTCTACGGCGAGTCCCCCATTCATTACCTCAACCACACGCGCATCGAGCACGCTAAGGAGATGCTTTCCAGCAATCTGTTTCGACTTGAGGAGATTGCCACCGCTTGCGGATTTCAAAATGTGTACTATTTCAGTCACGTGTTTAAAGCTTATACGGGCGTATCCCCCGGGAAATACTGACGCTTCCTCATGGAACGACTGATCACTACAGCAATCCCTTCGCAAAAAAACAAACATAAAAAATCGGGCACATCATTTCCGTGTTTTTGCACGGTGATGTGTCCGATGTTTTTATATCATCCGAAAGCCGCATGGCAGCCAACGATACCGTTCGCATTTCAAAGTGCAAAGGTATTTCAGTCCGGCAAGCACGCTCCACAAAACGTTTTTTGCGATCTCAATCGCCGCGGCAGCTTCAAAGCGAAGCTCTTCTTTTTTCCGTGTTCGGAAAGCAGAACTGCACGCGGATTGTTTCCCGAGATCACTCCGTTGCCGTCCGCAACACTTGCGTAAAGTATCTCGTCAAGCTCTCCGTCGGCAACGTCGGATGCCTCCAAGCCAAACGATGACATCAAGCCGACACGAATGCCACTCTTTGCCGTCGGGGCGTACGAAACGGGAATTTCACCCGCCTTTGGCATCATCATCCGAAGATATCGCCGCAGCTCCTGCGCAGCAAACACCACGGTGTTGTGTGCATCCACATAAAAAACAGAAATCATACGTCAGTTACAATCCGCAACCAACGGACCTGCCAGCTCGGTCAAGAAGAAGAGCTTACCCGGGAGCGTGGGAATGTAAGAAGAGGTGATCCACGGCGTTTTTCCGTAGCGCAGGGTCATCCAAAGAGACATTCCCTGCCACTGCATCCCGCGCCCCAGCACGCCGTCAGCGCCGCCAATGGCATAGTCCGCCTGCAAAAAGAGCCCGGGACCAATGGTGTTCGCGCGACAAGGAACCAGCGTAGTGCGCGACTTGAAGCTGGTCAGCGCGTTCTGCTCGACGGTCAGGGGGTGGATCTTTGCGCCAATGCGATAAGGTGCCGATTCCCACTCCTTCTCGCTTGCGTAATCAGCGGCAAAGGTCGGCTCCCAGAAGGCGATGTGGCACATTCTGCCGATACCGTACACCAACACGAGCTTTGCACCCTCTGCCTTGAGCGCGGCGATCTTTTCGGGATAGGTAGGCAAATTCTCCTTGGTTGCGAAGTTGCGCTGTGAGGGCGGGACGGTCAAGCTCCCCAACGGATCGAACAGCGCCTGTTCCATCGCATATTGGAATGCGCCTGTATTATCGGGAGCTAAGGTGTTACCGTCGGCATCTGCCCACTCGTCCATATTAAAGGTATAAACGTGGTCGCAGGAAATCTGCCATTCCTTAAGAAAATAGACCACCCATTGATACATTCCCATGGGACCCACGGGCAAGATAAATGCGATCTTCTCGCCTCTCTCGCGCGACAGACGGATCTGCATCGCGATCTCGTGTCCCATATAGGTTTCAAATGCGCCAAGCGTCGAGCATGGAACAGGGGTGAACGCGGGATTCCAGAAGTCCTGACGGTCGGTGATTTTCTCGGGAGAATCGATGCAGGCATCGATCTTATCAAAATCCCAGCCTGCAGGATAGAAGCCCTCCAGCGCCGAGCCTTTTACGGTAGAATTGAAATTCATATTGTTTACTCCTTTCCTATTCAAGGCAACAACCTCTTGGTCGTGCCCTTCAGATACACCTGACATTGGCGGAAGCCCTCTGCGTATTCCGCGCCGCATTGATATCCGCGATAGCGCGAGCAGGTGCGCACCATATCGGGAAAGTCGATGCCGTCGTGATCGCGCATCCACACGACCTGGCTCTCGTGACATTCCAGCATACGAAGCTTCAATTCGATCTCGTCCGTTACGTCCACGTACTCAGTGGGGTTAAAGTTGACACCTGCCAGCGTGTCCATATAATAGATCGGCACCAGCTTGGCGGGCGGCACGCTGCGGTCGCCGTAGTTCGGGAGTGTCGCAGTGAACGCCGCATCAAACACCAGCTTGGAAACGGTGGTGTGGTCGGGCATATAGTCATTGGGATCGTGCGTTATGATGACGTCGGGGTTGGCATATTTGATTACATTAACGATTTTGTCCCGCGCCTCGCGGTCATCAAAAATCTCCAAGTCGTCAAAGCCGCCCCAGATGACCTCAATCCCCGCCATCGCGCCCGCGCGTCTTGCCTCCTCTGCTCTGATCTTCGTCAATTCATCGGGCGGAATGATCACGTGTCCGAGGTTACCCGAGGATGCGTGGCAAACAATGACCGTGTCCCCACGCTTGACGCATTTGGCAAGCGTACCTGAGCAAGCAATTTCAATATCGTCGGGGTGCGCCCCGATTGCAAGTATTCTCATAATAATAAGCACTCCTTTCCAAAGCCGTAGTCGGCTACTGAAAACAGTATATCATTTTCTTTCCGAAAGTACAATGGACGCAAGTTTACAAAAAGAGTAAAATAATACACAGTTAAATATTTCTATAATATTTATTGACACCTTTTCCGAAATGTGGTATACTGATAGCATGACGCATACGTATTATCGACACAAGCTGGAAAATCTGTTGGTGATCAACAAGCTGGTCACCATTCACTATTTTGAATACGGTGCATTCGAGGAGCACGGGGAGTCGCACGATTTCTGGGAATTGGTTTATGTCGACCGCGGAACGCTCGCCTTCACGGTCGATGGGCAAGAACAGTACCTGCGGGAGGGGGAAATTCTGTTCCACAAGCCAAACGAATACCATGTACATACGGCAAAGCGCGAACTGTCACCCGATATTTTTATCATCTCCTTTGAATGCAAAAGTGAAGCAATGCGATTTTTTGAAGGTCAGCAGATACGCCTTGGAAAGGATCTGAGCCGTTATATCTACAAGATCATCGAGGAAAGCCGCAAGGTCTTTGACATCCCCCGCTCCGATCCTGAAATGAAGAAAATGCCTCTGCGCTCCCGTCCCTCTTTGGGCGGACAGCAGATCATTAAAAACCTGCTGGAGCTTCTCTTAATCCACATCATGCGTGATGAGGTCGAAAGGAACGATACGGAATCTGTATTTTTGATGAAAGAGGAAATTGACAATCACCTTTCCAATCGTATCAAGGAATACCTTGGCGCGCATCTGTGTGAAAGCATCTCGATTGCCGACATTTCGAAAACACTCAACTACAATAAATCCTACCTGTTCCGCCAGTTCAAGATCTCTACGGGACGCACGATCATGTCCTATTTCATCAGCATGAAGATCGAGTGTGCAAAAAAGGATCTGCGCGACACCGATCTCTCGATCACGGAAATCGCCTCAAAGTACGCCTTCGATACTCCCAATTATTTTTCCAAGGTTTTCAAACGTGTCACAGGCGAATCTCCCCTGGAATATCGCAAGCGAAAATCCAATAAAAAGCCGCTCCGCTTCGTGGCTCGAGAATAATCAATCCTCTTTGAGCTCTTGACTTTCGGCGCGTTTTATGATACAATGATCACACAGATACGATTGAAATGGAGGAAAAAACGTGAAATACTATCAAATCAAAAAAGCGGACCGCGAAATCGATTGGTCGGCAGTAGAGCGTTTGGAAATCGGATGCAAATATCTCGATACGCCCCCGGAGATTTGCGCGTTTGCTCAGATCTGTTATAACGATGACGGTATCCAAGTGCATTTGTGGTCAGAAAACGACGACGTAAGGGCGGTAGAGACCGGTCCCCTGGGCGCCCCTTATCTGGACAGCTGTCTGGAATTCTTTTTCTCACCCATGGAGGGGGATACGCGATATTTCAATATCGAATTCAATTCCAACGGTTGTCTGTTTCTCGGGCTGGGAAGAAGCAGATCCGATCGCACACGATTGATCCACAACGACGCAGACGTGCTGTTTGCTCCCAAAATATCTCGCACCGATACGGGATGGGAAATATTTTACACTGTTCCCTATCGACTCATTCACAGATTTTTTCCGGATTTTGAGATCAAAAAAGGGAAAACGGTGCGTGCCAACTGCTATAAGTGTGCCGACTTGACCGTCCCCGCTAATTATTTGTCCTGGAATCCTATCGATCAGAGTCCCCTCACCTTCCACAGTCCGGAGTGCTTCGGCTTGATGGAATTCGAAGTATAACACAAGCTCAAAAAAATGGGACACATCATTTTGGAGTTACTCCTACGTGATGTGTCCTATTTTTATATCAAAAGCGAGAGGATTACGCCACTTGGAGAACGCAATTCCTTATAACAAGTTAGCGGCAGTTGCATATTTCGAAAATTGCATCCAAAGGAACATTTCGCCGAAACGGTCATCCTCGTTTGGAGTATCGATCAGATACAGTCTTTCTTCCGCCAGCTCCTCGATCGTATCGATCTCACCCGCAATATACGCCGCAATGCGCTTCTTTGCCGTTTCAAATCTTGCGATCGTAGCGCCGTAATGGATATCCTTAACTTCCCAACCAAACGGCTTGTTATGAAGCATCCACGCCTTGTAATGTGCCTCTCTGAATGCTCTCATTTTCTCGATGATGACGTCGCATTCGGTCACAAACGGCAGAAGAGCTTCTTTATTTCCGCTATCGTATGCCGCCTTCAGCCTAACTCCAAAGTTTGCCTTATTCTCCAAGAGCGACGTCAGCTTCAGCGTAACGTCATACGCCTCGGCAAAAATACCGAGGTGTCCGTGAGACATCATCTTTTCGCATGCGTTTTTATAATACGTAACCGTATCAAGATCTCTGATATGCTTATCAACAAGGCCTATCAGAGGATCATTATGTAGTAACGCACGCGACAAGCTCATCAGGTCTCCGTTCGGATGCTGGCACAGCTCCGTTTTCATAATATCATCATAGTCAGCGTTGCAAGCGACTCTAAAGCACTCTTTTGCGCTGTCAAGATCGAACCCGCCCTTATACTCATAATCCGCATACCATGCAAGTCCCGCAAGAGACAGGATCAAATCAGATTCATTCCCTCCCCAGATCGTTGCAATGATCTCTTTGACGCCCATCTCCCGACAAACGTTCAGTGCCGGTATTGAGAATCTAACAGATCTTTCAAAAAGAGGTCCGCATCCGCTCCACAACCAAATTCCGCCTGCAAACAGCGTATCTTTCTTGCCAAACAGGTCGTGATGCTTTTTCAGGTTGACTCTGTAATATTCCTCATCCTCCTGGTAGTAATCCCAGAACACCTGTTGGATCCCCTTCGGGATCTTTGCCTTGATCTCATCGGTGAACTCGACGCGCATGTCGTAGTCGTTCAAACGCGAGAGATCCTTGCCTGCCAGGCGAAAGAACATATCGCTCCACATCATAGGCTCAAGCCCCTCTGCCTCTGCCATTTTGATAACACGACCAAGATGCTCGAAGTAAATATCCTCCTGAGGTCTGTATCCATTCAGCTTCAAATACGTTCCAAGCCCGACGTCCTTGGTCTCATCCATTCCCACGTGGACTCTTTTTGTGGTAAAGCACTCCTTCACGGTTTTGAGCATATCCTCGATCAGCCGATACGTTTCGTCTGCTCCCACAAGCATTACACTTGCCGTATCTCTGTAAGCCGCAGCCGCATCCCATTTCAAATGAGATGCCAGATGACCGAGCACCTGAATGCAAGGGATCAGCTCAATGCCAAGCGCAAGCGCATAGGCATCGATCTCCCGAATCTCTTCCTTCGTATATCTTCCGCGCATATATCCGAAATAAGGTCTCCCCTCTATTTCGTAGGTATCCTCAGTATACAACATATACATATTGAGACCCATCAGTGCCATTTTTCGAAGCATTGTTTTCACGGTGCTGACCTTCATGACAGCACCGCCTGTACTCGCCATAGCGCCGTTGAGCTTGAAGATGGGAGATTCGGAAAGCGTGTACGTTTTCTCGCCGCGCTTGACTGCGTCAACCAAAAACGCAAGGCCACGGAAAAATCTTGCCTTCCCACCACCGTAAACAATACGCGCACACCGACCGTCAAGCGTGACCGATAGAATATCCTTTCCACGCTCTTCCACCGACACAACGACATCCGCGTGATCATTGACGAGCGTAATATCAAGATCCTGTGCAAGCAGGCTTATGCCTCCCAACAATCCATCGGCTTGTTTGAATGCAAACTTCATGACATATCCTCCTCAAGAAAGAATTCTGTTTCCACCATTATATCAGAAAGAAAATCAGTTGTCAATCCATTTTCCTGCAAACAGCAAATTTAACCCTTGACATTTTTGCGGATTTCGTTTATAATGAAGGAACAATACACGCGCCTGCCGTTTACGGTTGTCCGCACGTTTGAGAAAGGATTGTTTCCATGATTGAATTTACATGCGGCTGTGCACAAAAAAAGCACCGCGCCCCTCTTGAGGGTTACGATATTTCACAAGGTGCAATTGAGAAGATCCCTGCTATCCTCAAGGATTATCACCGCGTTTACGTAGTGGCGGACCAAAACACCTATCGCGTGGCGGGCGCGCGCGTTGAGGCGATCCTCAAGGAGCACGGAATGCATCACGCAACGCACGTCATTGACCGTAACATCGTCCTTCCCAACTTTGAAACACTTGGGGAGATCGTTCTTTACGCACACGATCATGCGGCAAAATCCAACATTTTTGAATACTCTCCCCTCCCCGATCTCATTCTTGCGGTCGGATCGGGAACCATCAACGATTCCTGCCGCCTTGCCTCCTATCGCCTGCATCTCCCCTATGCCGTGGTGGGAACGGCACCTTCTATGGACGGCTACGCCTCTGCGGGAACCCCTTTTCTGCATGATGGCACCAAGTCCACCGTTCAGGCAACCACGCCAAAGTATATTATCGGCGACCTTGACGTGCTCAAGGACGCCCCGTGGGATATGATCCTTGCGGGAATTGGCGATATGTTCGGTAAATATACGGGGTTGCTCGATTGGGAGCTTGCACGCGATTACAGCGGTGAATATTTTTGCGACAAAATTGCGGCAGACGTGCTGGACGCAACGAACAAGTGCCTGGAAAACGGATACGCGCTGGAGCAACGCGATCCCGTCAGCATCAAAAACATCATGGAGGGCTTTCTCGTTACGGGACTTGGCATGGCGTTCACAGGAAACTCCCGTCCCGCATCGGGCTCGGAGCACATCGTGGCGCACGCATGGGAGCTTTTTGACCTTGAAAAAGGAAGATCACCGCATCTGCACGGCTTGGAGGTCTGCGAGGCAACACGCCTCATTGCAATCATGTATCAAATGCTCCTGGAGGAGACCGACGACGAGCATTTGAAGCGACTGATCACACGTTATCTCCCCTACTTTAATGCGGTTGAGGAGTTTTGCATCAAAATGAAGGTTCCGCCCACGGTCACCGACCGTCAAGAGATTTTGGACGGGATTCACCGTGCACTCATCATGCGTGACCGCTACACCATTCTGTTCTATCTGCGCGATCACGGCAAGTTTGAAGAATACGCTAACCGTGCAACCGACCTTTTGCTGGAGCGATTATAAAAGCAGTTGGTGGAGAACCACCTCACCCAACGCGCCTTTTTCAAAAGAAATCAAAAAACGGACACATCATTTGGGAGTAACTCCTATGTGATGTGTCCGATTTTTTATATCAATTATGGAACGCGCTCTCGCGCAGTGTTTCAATTTTCTCTTTGCGTAGTAGTTTTTTCTTCAAAAATAGCATTATTTTCCCGATACCTAAAAAAATAATTGACATTTTTTGATATGTGCGCTATAATGAAAGCATGGAATATATATTTGATATAGAAAAGCTTGAACAGGTGCTGTCCGATTTTTACAACAGCACCGGTATTGCCGTTGATTTATACAACGCTTATGAGGAGGACATTGCGCACTCCTCGATCAACTCATCCTACTGTAAGCATATTCGCACCTGTGCAAAATGCCTTGAGCATTGCAATCAATCCGATTTCATTCACATGAAGGAGGCTTCCTTAAATCGAAAGATCTGCCGTTATACCTGTCACGCGGGGTTGATGGAAGTGATTTTTCCCATTATTTACGACGACGTATTGATTGCTTATATCCAGATCGGACAGTTTCGTGATGCAGAATGCAGATATTCCTCTGCGGATAAGCTGCCGGAAATTGCCGAGAGATACGGGCTCTCCTTGGAGTTATTACGTACGCTTTATGAAGAAACTCCCATTGTTTCCGAAGAAAAGCTGAACGCACTCTGCCACATTGTCGATATCCTTGTCAAGTCCTTTTGGGTAGATGGCTTAATCACCTACCATCGCAGTATGCTGTCGATCAAAATTGAGCGTTACGTTGAAGAACACCTGGGAAAGAATATTGGTTTGAATGAAATCTGCAATGCGTTTTTCCTTTCCAAAAATGCAGCATACCGTTTATTTCACAATGAGTTTCACACAACGGTCAATGACTTTATCATTCAAAAGCGATTAAAGCGGTCGCAAGAATTATTGCACTCCAACCCCGAGCTTAACGTCACGCAGATCTCTAATCTCTGCGGCTTTCCCGACTATAATTACTTTATTCGACTTTTTAAAAAGCAGGTTGGAAAAACACCATTGCAATATCGGAAACAATCTCAAGGAGACTTATCATGAGCTTTGAAAAATACACGCAGATCTATGACGGAGAACCAAACGGAGTAACGGTCAGGCCCAAAGGGTCAAGCTTTGACGTCTGCTTTGATCTGAAGCTCGAGAAAAACAAAAAATATCGTCTTTTCACCGTCGGTGAAACCGAACAGTATTATTTGTGGAAGGACGAGCCCGACTGCCCACGTCTGTATCATATGATCACCGATGCACTTGACACAAGGCATGCGATCAGGGACAGATATTGCCTTTCCTTAACCTGCGCCAAATACGAGGACTATTTGAAGCGGATCTACAAAAAGATCATGTGGAAACCCGTCCTTTCCTACCTGGATATGAATCCCGTACCAACGGAATGGGAGGCAGGAATTACCGTCAGCGCAAAGGGGCTTTCCTTCAAGGACGGCGGTTTTCTCCGCATGCGAGTAGACGTGCGCCTCAAGCGCGAGGGAATTGATCCCCGTGAGATAGCATTTCCCGCCGACCAAAGCACAGTGATCGACTTTCCGGCAGGAAGCTATATAGGCAAGCGCCTTTGTGTTCCACTTCAAATTCCCGAAAACGCCGCGCACGTGGGCGTGTTTATTGAAGGAAAGGGCTACCGCGGAGAGTGCTATATTGAACAACCCTTTTTGTCGGCATCGGGGCAAAATCTTTTGCCCTCCTTTAACGAAAGCGTGCAGGATTGCACGCACATGGATTGGGCTGCTCAGTATCTCAGCCGCAAAGAACTCCCCGAATTCAAGATACGCCTGAACGGCAAGCTGATCTATCGCGGCGAGGTCTTCGAGCGCTGTCACAGACATTCCGAGTGGGAGATCACGCTTCCCCAAAAAGCGCTTACCGAGCACAACACGCTCTCCTACGAGCTCATCTCCGATTATCACGATCCCCTGCCCTACACCTTTTACGAGGTGGGTGTCATTGAGCAACCTGCCGCGGAGCTTTCTGTCCTCGCCGTGTCTCATGCCGCCCCCGTGGGCGGAAAAGCACGAGTGCTTGTACATACCGAACGCCCCAATCTTCGCGTGGAGCTGATCACGCAGGGAGACGCCCTTTCCGCAAAAAAGGAATGGTTCTTTCGGGAAAAGGGGCTTCATGGCATGCTTCTTGATTGCAACAAGCTTTGCCAAAACGCCGCCTTCCGTCTTGTGTGGACAGGCGGCGAGGCAAGTGGAAGCGTGGATCGGATCGTTCAAAAAACAGAGGACGGTGTGATCACGGGAACGGGAGATATGGTCTACATCTGTCAAGATGACGAAAGCATGGAGGAATACCTTGCGTGGTATATTTCCAACGGCATAGGCGACCTCGTTACCATTCGTCCCACCTACCGCTGGTCCGGAACCAAGCTTTTAAACAAAGTCGTATTGAAAAAGTTCTGCAAGCTGATGAGAGAGCTTGATATGAAATATGTGCTCATGACCGACGGCAGAGAGCTCCCCGGGATCTCCGCTCAGCCCGACGAGAATCTGTTGCGCGGCAAAGGCTTTCTCGGTATTCAACAGCACGAGCGTGACGGTGCGCAATTTTATTGGGACCGTAAGGATGCTACAAGTTTGTTTGACGAGCAGGTGATCGATCTGACGCACTATGCGTATTTGGAGGATCCCACGCACACAAACTCCCAATACAGCAACGGAAACTACCATTACCGTAACGACGGCATGAACATTTATGCCGACAGACGGTTGCTTGACGATTACCGGGACGAGCACAAAAAGAACGTTGCCTCTCTCAGCGTCTCAAAGGAAGCACGGGATACCCGTCACACGGGACCTGCATGTACCTTCAAATACATGGCAGAGGCAGGATACTCATGGCTCGGTGCCGAAACGATGTACCAGACCATGGAGCCGATCATGGGATTTTTGCGCGGCGTAGCAAAGGAATACAACATGCCTGCCTACGGCGTCCACCATGCAGTACAATGGTCGTCCACCCCTCACCAAAGTCCTGCGCGCTACCGCCGCTACCGTTTGGCACTGTATGCCTCCTATATGCAGGGCGCGACCGACATCAATACGGAGGAGGGGCTTTGGCACCTTGAGGAATACTACGAGCACCATCACCGCTTTGGAGAAGCCTGCAAAAATCACCTTGCACAGCAACAAGACTTTTACAAATACGTTTCCACGCATACGAGAAGCGGAAGCTTTTATACCCCTATCGCCTTTGTTCACGGACGCGACGACGGCATCACGTTTTTTGGCAAAAACAAGACGTGGGGACATTGGGGAGATCCTCAAACGCTTGCCGAGGACAGCTGGGATCTGATTACGGCTGTCTATCCCAAAGCGCTCCCCGTAGACACCATCTATCTGCACCCATGCCCCGATGACAAGCCCGTGGGCTATCACAGCGGAACGCCTTACGGAAATTTGGACATGATCCCCGCAGAAGGCAAAACAGAAGTCTTACAGCAATACGGCGCGGCGATCTTTATGGGATACAACCGATGCGAACAAAAGGACGCAAAGAAATATGCCGACTATTTGCAAAAAGGCGGGTGTGTATTGCTGACCGATGCGCATTTGACTGTGACCTCCTCCCGTCAAGAACTGTTGGACGGAAGCATCACAGTCAAGAAAAATGCGCTCGTGATGACGCAGGGCGCTCCAAAATTCAAAAAAGACACCGTTGGCGGTGTTGCGCTAAACGTTTGCACCAATCCCCTGCCTCCCGACGAGGTGCGTGCCTATACCGACAGCGGAATGCCGCTGGTTTGTGTTTACCGCATTGGAAAGGGAGAGCTGACGGTATTCCACGCAAAGGAATATCCCGCGCATCCCGCCATTCGTGCACTTTACGAAAAAGAGATCCAAACGCTTTGTCAAAAGACGGTCGACCGGGAGCCGATCTGGGCAGAGGCAGGCGACGACGTGGAGTTTACCGTATACCGCCAGGAGGACGAAACGACGCATATCTACCTCCTTGCGGTGGATTGGTACAATTCCCCCGATGTTCTGCGGAATGCACGTCTTCGCTTGGGGAAGACTCGTTACGAGATTCCCGTACCTTTTGGAATCTTGCTGAAATGTGTCGCCACGCGCGACGCTGCGATCCTTGCCGAAAACGAGGACGGAGAGGTGCTCTCCATTCAAAACGGCGTGGCAACCCTCCAGGGCATCGGCACTGTTCCCTTCCGCATCTGCAAAGAAGGAACACAGAGAGTCGAAACCGTCGATTTTTCGGGTGGCGGCATCCGACAGATCTTACTCTAACGCAATTATAAAAATCGGGCACGCCATTTGGGAGCATCTCTCATTTGGCGTGTCCGTTCTTTTGTATTCAATTCAATGGGAAATTACGAGCGGAAAAGCTTTGAATGCTTTACGATTTCCCGATAGAGGCATTCCGCATAAAGTCCAAAGCCGAGGTCATTGGGATGGAGGTGACCGTCTCCAAAAAAGTCAGGCAGGTGTGGGACAAAGTTCCATGCATTGATCACCTTGACGTTTGGATAGGGGCTTGCATATTCGCAGATCGTTTGATAAAGCTCGGGAAGACGGCGCTCCATGCTTCCCTTGCGATCCCAATCCCCGCGCCATATCGGAGAGATCACAAAGATCTCCGCATCGGGATAACGGGTTGCAAGATTTTTGATCATGCGCGGGCATTCCTCGTCAAAGCATGCCCCCCAATGACTCCAATCGTTCGTTCCGTATGCCACAGTGACAATATCGGGATTTTCCACCGGTTCCAGCTCCGCAAGACCTGCGGAAAAATGATCTCCGCCGATACCGCGGTTATCAAGGTCGGCATCCAAAAGAGTCGCCAAGCGCTCCGTATAAGTAAGGGAGGGATGTGTAGCTAATGCACCGTGCGTAATGGAATCGCCAAATGAAAGAAGGCGATACTTGCGGTGATGCGGAACAAACGTAGCACCGTCATCCAAGCAAAGCTCCTGCAGAGTGACGCCTTTGCTCCAGGGAAAATAGATCTCCACAAGATGCTCCCCCTCAGAAAGCTCAACACCAAGCCCTTTGATCTCCTTATCTTCTCCTCCAAGGTGAGCAATCAGAACGCCGTCCTCACAAACGTCAAAGCCACTGCCAACACCGCTGAGATCCGGCCAAAGCTCGGCAGAAAGCGTCAGCGAGCGACTGTTTGTCCAAAACGCCAATCGAACCCCCGCGCTATGATGGGAATTGCGAATATGCATTTCATCGCCTCGATCAAGGTAATACTGTCTCTGCTCCTCCGTCATACGCCAAAAGCGTATCCCGCTCTCAGTTTGCTCCAAACGAACAGCTCCGTGTGTTGCGGCTTGTAATTGAGAAATCGAAAGAATCATAATCTAACCTCCTTAAAAACGTTAAAATAATCAAAGCCTCGGCGGATAGCATAACACCGCCGTTGCGCAAGACAGAGTAAAGGCTGTACCTGCACCGATAAAATACTTTTCCCCGCGCGCCAATGGAACAGAAAGGCCATCGTAGGAAAGCGTTCCGCTGTCCTCCAGCACAACTACTGTGACAAAACACTCCTCTTTCGCTTCATACACCCCACCTTCGATTCGTTTGAGCGCAAAGCACTCCGTGTCATTATATCGTACCAGATCAAATATCCCCTTTTCTACTTGGCAAGGCCTAAGAAAATGCCGTTCTCGAATTTCCTCCTCAGTGCCTCCGGCATAAGAAAAGCAATCGAGCATCGCCGTCTCCCCCACGCCGTAGTGGATCTGTTGCGGAGTCAGCACCTCGCCTGCCACCGTTACCTTTTCCGCTCGCATCGTATAATCGGTCGGCTCCTGAATTTCTAAAAGAAAGCAGCCCGCACCGATGGCGTGCGGCGTTCCTGCGGTGACAAGAATCACGTCCCCCGCCTGAACCCGAAAGCAGTGCATCGCATCCAGCATTCCCTGAATATCCTGCTTTTCAAACAGCATTTTGAAATATTCCTTCGTCACGTGCTCCCGAAAGCCTAAATAAACACAAGCATCCTCGCTTCGCGTATTCAGAATATACCAGCATTCTGTCTTCCCATAAGGCGTGCCAAAATGCTCCATCGCATATTCCTTTGTGGGATGCACCTGAATGCCAAGCCGTTCGCCTGCGTCAAGTAGCTTGATCAGCACGCCGCTGTTTTGTCTGCCCTCTCCAAAATCCGATACTTCTACCGCCTCCGTGATCAAGCACTCCCCCTGATCGGTCAAAACACGCGTAATTCCTTCGTTGGGAATATAGTCTTTGTTTTTTGCTTCCACAAAGGAAGAAATCCAATCCTCGGGACAGTTGGTATCGGCGGCACTTTCCAACTTCACAAAATCGCCGAGCAGCTTACCACCGCGGTAGGTTCGCCGCGCAAGTGTCGGCAATTGCTTGAATACCTTTCCGCTCATATTACTACACTCCCATCCATACGTAAAATCACGCAGTCGTTTGCGGCGACCGATACCTCAAGCGCAGTTCCATCCAATGTGATTTTGGCAGCCTGTTCCTCATCACTGTAGTTGAATAAAAACAGTACACACGCATCTTCGTTTTCACACACGCGCACCTTTACGTTCCCTTCTACACAAAACGTGCGCAGCGAAAATTCGTCTGCTAAAAGCTTTGCGATTTTTCCGTGAGAAGGTGCCTCGCCCTTGCCATAGCCATACCAAACGTGCGTGTGGAAAGAGAGCACCGTGCCCTTGCCGTGTTTCTTTCTGACCACCGCAGGAAAACCGTCCGCAAACTCTGATAACACCTCTCCGTCGGTCACCTGCATCAATTCACGTCCAAAGTAGCCGCCGATTGCCTCATCCTTGTACGTAAAGGAAAGCCCCTCGTAGTCCGCATCCAGATACGCAGTGCCGCAAAGCTGGTTTGCCTCCCCGCCCGGGAGCTGAGGCAAGGTGCTTGCCGTATCTCCGATGATACCGAATCTGCCGTCAATGATTACCGTGCCGCCGTTTTCTACGTAGGCACAAAGTTTCTCCGCGCGAGATTTATCCATCACGATCTGATTGGAAAGAATCACCGCCTTATATTTTTCAAGTTCCTCCCACGTGACCATATCACACGCCACGTTCGCATCAAACATTGCCTTATATGCACCAAACAAGGAGAGCAAATACAGATTGTTGTCAACGGCATAAGCGTATTCGTCAACAATCGCCCTGGAATAATCGTCGTTCAGGGGATCGTACAAAACGCCAACGCGCCCCGGGCGCGGCTTCATAACACCGAGGGAGCACAGCGCTTGTCCAATGTTTCTTGCCGTATCGTAGCGCTCTGTCGGATTACCTTGATAATCCACAAGTCCCCGTCCGAGCAGTTGAAGTCCTGCATCAAACGGACGCCACATCCAATAGATCAAGCCGTTGGCTCCGCCCGCATATGCCTCATAGCACCACTGCTTCAATTCATAAGGACGGACACACGTGTTATAATTAAAGAGCGATTGAATATGCGTCTGCATTTCGGATATCAAAAAGCCATCCCGACCGGACGCCGCAAAAAAGCCATCGAATATCTCCCAACGCCGTGCAACGGGAAGTGTTCCGCCCATTCCCTTAGGGTAAAAGGACATTCCGATGTTCCCAACCGTCCGCTTCAAATCAAAATCATCCTGCGGTCGCCCATAATTGCAGCTCGGAGAAACCGTCGAGTGAATGTTGTCAGCAATTATCAAATGTGAGCGATCGACCTCCTCGATTGCCGTTTTCCACGTTTTCAAAAAAATCCCGACCGATGCCTTTCGGAACATCGCATAATCCGCTTGTGGAACAATGCTCATCCATTTCCATTTTTCAAAGCAGATCTGATCCCAATCCGAATAGGTACGCTCCCATACCTCGTTCAGGCGCTCGATGGTCTGATACTTTTCGCGGAGCCAGTCGCGGAACGCGCGAAGCGTATATTCATCGAAAGAGCGGAACATCGTTTCGTTGAAAATATCGTAGCCGACCAAGGCGGGAAAATCCTTATAAGCCAGCGCCGCCGCGCGGTAATGCGCGCAGATCAGCTCCTCCACCTCGGGGTGAAAATAATTCAAAAAGCCAAAGCTTCCCTGCCCGTATTCACGTTCCCCACTTTCCTTGATGGGATGATATTCCTCCTTCATCGCCCAATCGGGGATATATTCAAACGCGGAAAGTTGACCTGCCAGCTCCATAATGATCCCAAGATCATATTTTTCGGCAAGTTTTAACAGCTGCTTGCCCGTATTGAAGGGGTACCCCTCCTTTTTCTCCTCCCAATAAAACGCCGCAGGCCAGACAACGACCGTGTTCATCCCGCATGCCCGCATCTTTTGAAAGCAATCCTCAATGCTTTCCATCGTGTCATAGCGCGTCAGCTTTAAAACCGCGCCGAAATCAAACCGTTCTTTCACAACTTCCTCCTCTTAATTGTACTACTTGTATTTTACTATATTTTTTCGGAAAAGTCTTCTCTTTTTTTTGCATATAATTTGCTTTTTTTACGATTATATGCTATAATATAGAAAAAAACAAAAAGAAAGGATACATTTTGAGCACCGGTATCTATCAATTTGACCGCACTCTTTTAGAGGAAGGGAGCGTTCACGTGCGAAAAAAGAGCGGGGATACAAGCTATTTCGCACACCGTCACGAATATTTTGAAATTATCTTATATCAAAATTGTCTCGGAAGATGCATCATCAACGGCTCCGCCTATCCGATGACCGACAGCTGTATTTTTTTGCTGACACCAACAGATTATCACAAGATCGAAACGCAAAACACCTCTGTTGCAAGCTCCGTGATCATTTCTTTTTCGGAAAGCTTCATCGATGCGGAGCTGCGTGCAAGACTTGCCCATTCGGCGCGCGTATGGTATTCTCCCACCGAAAGAACAGTTCGCGCCATGGAGGAGCTTCATCAAGATTATGAAGGAAACACCAAAAACCGAAAAAAGAAACTTTTTCACACATTGAACGCCGCTTTGTGCGATATATTGGAGTATAGTACCCCTCTCACCGCTCAAAACCCCTATATCAGTCCGCCAATCGCCAAGGCAATCACGCTGATTCTTTCCGACATATCAAAATGCCACAAAATGGAAACGCTCTCGCGACTTTGCGGATTCAGCCCCGCCTATTTCTCCTCTACGTTTCACAAGGAAATGGGAAAAAGCTTTACGTCATGGCTTACCGACGTCCGTATCGAATACGCAAAAAAGCAGCTTCGCGAAACGGATCTTCCCTTGATTGATATCTCTTATCAATGCGGCTACAATACCCCCTCACAATTCATCAAAATGTTTAAGAAGAAAGAGGGAATCCCTCCTTCAAAATACCGAAAGGAGTCCCCCCGTTGACTGCACCGTCAATTGCACGACCAGGTAAAAAAACAATTCAAAAAAAATCGGGCACAACGACGTTGTGTCCGATTTTTATAGATCTGATTTCAAAAATCCAAGCCAATCTCAAAGCAAAACCGTATAAACCTCTTCGCCGCCGTTGACAAAGATCTCCGCGATATACTCGTCGCGCAGGATCTTCAAATCTCTGATCTCGCCCTCGTACACAAGGGGCTCGCGGTTGGTTCTCTCTACCCTGAAGCCGTTTTCGGTACGCTCAAGACAAGGATCCTCGTCCTTGAGAAGATACTGCAGCTCCTTGATGGGATAAGCGGTGATTTTTCCTCCCTCGCACTTGAACTCACGCGGCACAGAGAAGCACCCGATATCGCGTTCATAATAACCCTTGTATTTCCATCCGGGTGCCCAGGAGATCAGCAAATTCCGTCCCTTTGGATCGTGGAATACCTGACCTGCGTACTGGTCGGGTCCTTTGTCGATCTCCGCTTCGTTCAGAATTTCAAATTTTCCATCCGTAAAATTTCCGTACATTGCGCGAAAATAATCTCTCGCTCCATGCGGGCGCACCGACGTAGTCAGTAAATACCGTCCATTGTCGGCAGGAACCAGCGACGGACATTCCGTATCGCGGCACTCGCTCCATGCGCGCATAATGCCAACGTACTCCCAGTGCAACAGATCGTCACTCCGATAAGAGATCAAGCGCCCCTCGCGCGCCTCGGGATTGGCAGATGCTATGATACAGTAATACATGTCCCCCACGCGGCACACGGCGGGATCGCGAAAATCCTTGCTGCCCGTGGCTGGAAAATGATCGATCACAGGGTTGCCCTCGTATTTTTCAAAGTGAATACCGTCCTTTGAATATGCCACGCTGATGGTCTGCGGGCTTTCCATTCCACTGTGAATGGAAGCATAGAAGAGATACAGCACACCGTCCTTGACTGCGGCGGTGCCGGAAAAACAACCATTTTGGTCATACTCACGGTCAGGATAAAGCGCTACGGGCAGCTCCTCCCAGTACAAAAAGTCCTTTGTTCGCGCGTGCCCCCAATGCATCGGCTGCTGCCACGGGATCTCAAAATCCGGCGCATGCTGATAAAACAAATGATAATATCCGTCAAAATAAACCAACCCATTTGGATCGTTTACCCATCCCTTTTGCGGTCTGTAATGATATCTTAATTTCTTTGAATAGTCCATATTGTACCTCCTCAAATGAAGTAGTTTTCTTTGTACGACGTTCACACGAAAAAGAAGTGCTTCTGCACGTTAGTTTCTTTTGATTGGGACTTGATCTCATTATAGCACATGCCACACGTTTTTGCAATAACAACTTCGCTTGTCATTAAAAAAGTTTGAAAAAACACCCTTTTTCTATTGCATGCCCTAAAAAAGTATGCTATAATAAAGTCATTCCAAAGCGATAGGAGGAACCTCTTCAATGTACTATCAACCCAATTTAAAGGACATTCGATATATGGCATCCCTGCAGGGCGATTTTGCATGGCCGCAGGGCGAGATCCGCTTTGAAGGCAATCGCTACTTCTATATGGGGGACGGTTATGAATGGTCAAGCGAGATCACGGAGCACGAAAGTGGCGTAAAAATCCGTGTAGATAGGATCAAAAATGTTTCCGAGCGTACGATCGAACTGCGCACCGCACTCTCTCGCTTCTCCTTTCACGGCGGCGAATACGAGGTCTTTACGCAGTACAACGAGTGGTGTGGAGAAGGCTATGGAAAATGGCAACCGCTTGTCACCGAGATCGGTGCCGAGGGAGAAAGTGTCCGCAACAACAGCGGTGCGTCGCCCTTTGTTGCCCTTTACAGTCAGCAAACCGGGCGCGGCATAGCCTTTCACGTGGTGGCAGAAAGCCTTTGGATGATCAAGGTCAAAAAGTTCTTCAAAAGTGCCGTTGATAAAACCGTAGAGGTAGAGCTCGGCACGCTTTCGCGCGGTTGGAATTATCCTCTGGCTCCCGGCGAGGAGCTGGAGCTCCCCACGGTTTTGTTCTACGAGTTCCGCAACAAGACAGATCTGGATTGCTACAAGCTTCACCGCTACCTCAACGCCATTTATCCTGCAAAAGAGCTCCCCATTATTTACAATACGTGGATGGGACTGTTTGACGTGCTCCGTTACGATGCGGTCACAGCGCAGATCGAAAAAGCAAAAAGACTTGGCGTTGAGTACTTTGTCATTGACGCAGGCTGGTTTGGCGCTCCCGGGAAATGGAGCCAAAGCGTGGGAGATTGGGAAGAATCCCCCGACTCGGCGCTTGGCGGAAGAATGCAAGAGCTCTCGGAGCTGGTTCGCGCAAACGGCATGAAGTTTGGCTTATGGTTTGAGCCGGAGCGCGCGATGAAAAATGCCAACGCGCCAAAAGAACATCCGGAATATTATTACACCGAGCGCGGCTTTTATTTCCTCGATTTCGGCAACCCGGAGGCACGGGATTTTATATTTGAACGCTTGGCAAAAAACATTGTCAAGTATAAAATCGAGTTCATCAAATTCGATTTCAATGCGGAAATGACCTACGACCGCAAGGGTTGCGCGTTTATAGAATATTTCAAGGGATACCGCAAGTTTATCGATCGGTTGAACGAGGAATTTCCCAACGTGTATTTGGAAAACTGCGCCAGCGGCGGCGAACGCATGACCATTGCAAGCCTGAAGGGCTTTGGCTCGTTTTGGGCAAGCGACAACCACAGCATCTACAAGCAGGTGGAAATGTATAAGGCAAATATTTTGCACATGCCCTCACGCGCTTTGGAAACCTGGATCGCCATTCAGAACATGACCGATTTTGCCCCCATTTATCCATCGATGTACGATTCCGAAATGGAGGAACCGATCATTGCCTGCGGCGAGGCGGCATGGCGAAATCTGGAGGGCGTCCGCCGCGATTACCTGCTGGCGGCAATGATGGGCGGCCCGATTGGAATCACCTGCGATCTGACCCGCGTGGCAGACAGCACGCTCGACGCACTGACCGAGTTTATCGCAGAGTATAAAAAGGATCGCGCATTCTGGATGGATTCCGAGTGTCATATTCTCTGCGATACCGAGAGTATGCTCGTGCTTCAATTCAACGACCGTGCGTACTCACAGATCAAGATCTGCTCCTTCTCAAAAATGCCGCAACAATACTGCATCACCGTGTATCCCGCAATTGAAGGGGAAGGTAGCTTTGCGGACAAGGAGGGAAATGCGCATACCGCCGCTGAGCTTGATCGCGTTGGTATCACACTAAGCGTCATTGATCGCTACCGCGCAAGCACAATCACCCTAAAGCGCGTATAAAAAAGTTTGACACGCTGCCCGGAAAACTCCCGGCAGCGTGTCTTTTTGCTTGTATTTTATTTTACGATCGTTACGTGGCGCTTTGGAGCGCATCTGCTGTACTCGGTGGGCGTCATACCGACGCTTGCCTTAAAGCGCTTGCAAAAATACCCCACCGACGAAAAGCCGAGTGCTTCCGCTATTTGCGTAAAATTCATGGAGGATTGGTAGATCAGCTCCTTTGCCTCCTCTATTTTCAATTTGTTGAAATATTCCATTACGCCGCACCCCGTTTCGGCATGAAACTTTTTGGAAAGCGCCGTTTGAGAAACGCCGAACTGCGCACAAACGTCGATCATGGAAAGAGAATCTGACAAATGCGCCTGCAAAAAGCGCTCGGTTTGAATGACCAGCTCGGATTTTCCAACGTAGCTGTTTGCCTTTTGCAAAGGATCGGGAAAAACGTCGGGGCAATACAAACGGCAGTACACCATAGCAAGAAAGCGCTCCAGAGAGGCGTAAATATAAGCAAGTGCCGCACGCGGCGTATTCTCCCTGATGCGCATACCGCGAAGCTCGTCGGTCTCCGGCGTTGGCTCACACATGCGGTGACAAAGCTTGATCAGATCGAACAGGCTCTCCGATTCCTCACGGATCAATCGGATGGGCGCCCCTCGAAATGCCTCCATTTCGTCAGTCGTGCAGGAAAAGCTGATCAGGGCAAAATGCACCGTTTGACTGCTCCAGCACACGCAAGAGCTTTGATTGGCGGGTCGAAAGATCATATCTCCTGCCGCAAACCGATAGGACACTCCACCCACGTGATAGCTCCCCTCCCCTTCGATTGCAAGAATGATCTGAGTAAAGGGATATTGCTCCTCGTAGGGTTCTTTGATTGGGTTGTAGGTAAAATAATGCGCCGTCAAAAGCGCGTCAACCGAAAACATCCGTTCATTTGGTATCAAGTTGTAAACTGTTTTCGACATACAATCGCTCATTCCAATGCCTCCTGCACGTAAAACACAAATCAATTATACCCTTTTGAGGACACTTTGTCAATCTTTTTTGGTAATTTACTTGATATTACAAAAAACAAACTGTTTTTTACCTTGCTTTTTTATCGCATTCGCCGTATAATGAAAAAAAACGTAGGAGGAAAATATGGAACTGCACATCAAATCCAATGGAAACAACATGCACGCCGCTGTGCTGGAGCGTCACATTTGCAAGAGGATTCCCGCCGTCTTTTCGACGGATGGATATGAGATCGAGCTTCTGATCGATCCAACCATGCAACCGAAGGAAAGCTATCGGATCGATACCGAAGCACATACGTGCCGCGTGGTGGCATCCTGCTCGTTGGGGCTTTATTTTGGAATCGGAAAGCTGTTACACAGCGCGAAATGGGCGACAGACCACTTTGTTCCTCGCGCAACCGACGGCGTCGTCACTCCTGCGTGCGAATTTCGCGGCATGTATTTTTCGGTACACTTCTACAATTGGTATCACATGGCGTCGATAGAGGAGCTGGAGGCTTACGTGGAGGACATGCTGCTTTGGGGCTACAATACCATCTTGGGTATCTTCCCCGTGGTCAACATCGTTCAGTGGGGAGATCAAATTCACACGGAAGCCGTTGGACGTCTGCGTCAGATCTATTTTGCCGCCCAAAAATACGGCATGCAGGTCGGCATGCTGCTCCCCGTCAATCAAGCGATCCAATCCGCGCCGGAGGAGCTTTCCAATGATGCCTCCTTTAATCTTTTGATGCGTGGAAATCACGGACGAAACATCTGCATGTCCAAGCCGGGGGCTATGGAATATATGCGCGGCGTTTGGGAGCACGCGTTGGACACCTTTGACGGCATTGGACTTGACTATTTGGTCACCTGGCCCTATGACGAGGGTGGATGCGGCTGTCCCGATTGTCGCCCGTGGGGGGCTAACAAATATCTTGACTCGATCATTGAGCTACGCAAGGTGGTGCAAAATCGCTTCCCGGCAACAAAATTCGTCGTTTCGACCTGGGCGTTTGACGATCCCGACGACGAGGGAGAGTACGCAGGCCTTTACCGCCGTCTGAAAACGGATATGGCGTGGATCGATTACCTGATGATCGATTCGCACGGTGAATTCCCGCGCTTTGCGCTGGAAAATGAGGTCCTCAAGCCCATCATCAACTTCCCTGAGATCAGCATGTGGGGATTGATCCCGTGGGGCGGCTTTGGTGCCAATCCCCTGCCCTGCCGCTTCCAAAAAATTTGGGGCAGCTCCCGTCACGTGCTAAGCGGCGGCCTTCCCTACTCCGAGGGCATTTACGAGGACATCTCCAAAATCCAATGTGTCGGTTACTATTGGAATCCCGATGCTTCTTGGCAGGAAATTCTTGGAGAATATATCCGATACGAATATGGCGAGGACGTCGTGGAGGACGTACTTGAAATGGTGGCGTGCATTGAGATCAACCACGCGCACATTGGCGACAACGAGGAGCCGGAGCTTTCCTATGCACAGCGTGCCGGTGATCTTGCAAGACGCGTAGACGCACGCATTTCCGAACAAGCCAAAAGCGCTTGGCGCTGGAGAATCCTCTACATTCGTGCCATTCTGGACAAAAAGAGATACACAGCTTATCAAACGGCATACCCGAACGATCCTAAGCATATCAAGCGCTTCTCCCTATTCTCGGGCGATCTTTTGATCGAGGACGGCGAGGCGCAGGAGCTGTTTGCGGAGCTGCAACGCGATTATCACAGTGTTCCCGCAAACGGAAAGAATCACTTTACCCTGCCTCCGCTCGGCGGAACAGCACACAAAGAGGAAATATAATCCAAAAAGGACACATCGTGGTTTTTCACCCCCGGTGTGTCCTTTTCCAACCTGATTGTATTACTTATATTCAATTCTTGTGCGCATCAGCCCAAGCCTGCACCGTCAAAATCTCGCGAGAGGTGCGGATCACCTCGGCGGTATCGATCAAAAGGTCTTTTTCGCCACGGATCTCTTTCAAAAATTCCCCCAACGCCGTAACGTCGTATTTTTCCTTTTTGACAGGAGAGAATCCGCCATCCCCGTTCAAAGCCACCTGCAAAAGCGCACCGCCGTCCGAGTCGATCCCTGCGGCAGTACCACCCTTCAGCTTATATTCCGCCACTCCGCGCGTTCCCCAAAAGGTCATTCGCCAATAGGTCTCCAGGGCAAACCCACAGCTTGCGGGGGCGGCATAGGATACGTCCGCCGTAAAACCGGCACCGTTTTCCAGCTCTACCATCAATTGTCCACAATCGCAAAAGTCGGGCACCTCGGTTGCAAAATGATTCCACGTGCGCGCCGCAACTACTCGCTTCAGTCCCTTGCCTGTTACAAAACGGACAAGATCCATTGCGTGAATGGCAATATCGTTGATGGTGCCACCGTGTTTCCCTTCCTCAAAATACCATGCGGGACGAATACCGTACTGCAATGGATGCTGTCCCGTAATATTGACGGTACCGATCTCACCAAGCGTTCCGTCCGCGATCATGTCACGGATATTTTTGATGCCGGCACTGAGTCGCATGGTCAGATAGCAACCGACCTTCAAATTCTTTTCTCGCGAGAGACGCTCGATTTCGTCCAGCTCCTCAAGGCTTGTGCAAACGGGCTTATCCGCATACACGTGCTTGTTTGCTTGCAACGCGGCAATCGCCTCTGCTCCACGTTCCCCATAGCAGCCGCCAAGGCAGACGGCGTCCACACGCGCGTCGGACAAAACCGATGCAAGATCGGGATAATTGAAGGAGAGCCCCAGCCCATCGGCAAGTGCGCGCCCCTCTGCGGTATCCTCCCATGCGCCGAGAACGTTGATTTCGGGGTTTTGCATAGCTTCCTTGTAAATCTCTCCCGTATGTCGATGCTTAAACCCAACAAATACCAAATTTATCATGCCTTTTTCTCCTGCTTTTATTTTTCATATACAACGCGTCCGTTGACCATGGTCAGGGATACGTCCACGTTCTCATCAAAAATCACAACGTCCGCAAATGCCCCTTCACGGAGCGTGCCGCGATCGGAAAGTCCCGCCACGCGTGCGGGATTTGCCGTTGCCATACGCACTGCCTCAAGCAGAGATACACCTGCCATATCACGCATATTGCGCACCAATCGGTTGGTGGTACATACACTTCCCGAAAAGGCACTGCGATCGGGCAGCTTTGCCACGCCGTCCTCAATGATAAAATTGACGTTGCCAAGCGTCTTTTCGGCTCCATCGGGAAGCCCCGCACCACGGGTAGCGTCGGTGACGATGCAGATACGGTCAACACCCTTGTGCTTGACAGCAAATTGCAGCAACGACGGCGGCAAATGCTTTCCGTCCGCAATCAGCTCCACATCCATATCGTCGATCATATATGCCGCCTCCACGATTCCCGCATAGCGGTACGCGTTTTTGCGGTGCACGGTGCTGGTGCAGGAGTACAGATGCGTGACGCACGCAAAGCCCTCGTCAAACATCTCCATGACGCAATCGTATTCCGCGTCCGAGTGACCGATGGAAAGTCGGATCCCGCACTCGCGGCAGGCCTTTGCAAATTCACGCGCACCTTCAAGCTCGGGAGCCGCGCTCCAACGCCCGATCAAGTCGCCGTAACGCTCAATGAGCATGGTATATTCCGAACGGTCAAAGCCTCGGATATAAGGTCCCTGCGCCCCCACCTGCGAGGGTGCAAAATAAGGAGCTTCCATGTGAATGGACGGCATATACGCACCGTGTGGATTTTCCATTCCCTTAACATGGCGGAACGTTTCAAACATGTTGACGTAATCCTCGGTGGATGCCGCCGCAGCGGTTGGCAACATCGTGGTAGTACCGTGCTTTGCGTGTAGCTCAGAGATAAAGAAAAAATCCTCCTCTCGCCCGTCACCAAACTCGCGTCCCCCACCGCCGTGCACGTGAATATCGATAAAGCCGGGTGAAATATAGCCACCTTTGGCATCGTGCAAAACATCGTACGGGAGTGACTCCTGTGTAATGGCAATGATCCGCTCGTCCTTTGTATAGACCGAAACACGATCTGACGTCGTATGCCCCAGCAGCACGCATCCATTTGTAAACTTATGTATCATACCCTTCACCTCCGTTCTGCGGGTTTATTTCCTCATCATTATATCAGAATAATGGCGATTTGTAAAGACGTTTGCCATAAAAAAGGAAAAAATCGGCACGCTCCATCCGTTTGACGGAGCGTGCCTTGTCGCTAAATCGATATCAATTATTTTGCAAACTCAGTTCCGACCTTTGCAGCCTCGATGGTGCGAACGACCTCGATTGCCTGCGCAGAGGTGATCGGATAGGGCTTATTGTTGCGATATGCTTCATAGAAGTAATCCCAAATAGCTTCGGTCTTACCGTCGGAGGAGGGGATCTCCTCTTCCTTCCAAACCAAGGTCTCGCTGTTGCCGAATGCCGAGCCGGAGCCGGGGGTAGCGGGATCTGCCTTGATATCAGCCAACTCTACATCGGGATCCAAATACTTCATTTTGATAAGCTTGCCATCGTAAACGAGTGCTCCGCGCGTGCCGTATACCATGCACTCGGGAACCTTAATCGCTACGCCGCCGCTGATCTCCATATCGACTACGCGACCGTTAACACCCTTGAAGACCAGCTTGATGTGGTCCTCGGCGTCACCGACAGCGGTAACGCGCTTGATATCGGAGAACATCTCGGTGTATGCACCGCCGCAGAACTGAATGGCGTGGTCCACGATGTGGGGACCCCAGTTAAGCAGCTGACCGCCGCCAAACTCCTTGATGGTCTGCCAGTCATTGCGGCGCTGATAGCTGTTTCTTGCCAAACGAACCTCATAAACGTTGCCGAGAATACCGGAATCAATGATCTCGTTAATCTTCAGGAACTGCTCCTCAATGCGTCTGTTGTGACGAACGAATACGCGAGGACCTGCAGGCTGACTGCCAAGCTCTACCAGCTCTTTTGCTTCCTCATAGGTGCTGCAGAAGGGTTTTTCCACAAGCACGCTCTTGCCTGCGAGAAGTGCCATTTTTGCATGCGCGTAGTGGTCGCAGGAGCGCGTAGCAATATCGACGACCTCAACCTCGGGATCGTTGATCAGATCCTCAATGTTGGTATAGGTACGGCAACCGAATTCCTCGGCAAAGCGCTGGTTGCGATCTTCGATCAGGTCGCAAGCGGCAACTACCTGGTATTTGTCGGGGCGAGCCTTCAGACACTCTCTATGAACGGACATACCGATGCGTCCAAGTCCTACTACACCGATCTTAATGGGTTTTGACATGTTTTTATCCTCCGTAATCAGAAAAAAATCCTGTGTTATGCACACTTGTGCAAGTTCATTATAGCACCGTTTTTTTCTTTTGTCAAGCAAAATTCCAAATTCTTCTTCCAAAAAAGCAAAAAGGAGCAGGACGTCATAAAAAAGTCAAAATGAGGTCAAACGCATGACACAATATTATAGTAATATATAAACCGAACAACGTGATTACGGAGGATGCTACATTGGTAGAAGTAAAACACTTATCCGGCGGTATCGATAAACATTCCGCCATTCGGGACGTCAGCTTTAAGTTGCCAAACGGTGCAATTTACGGCATTTATGACGCCTCCTCCGAATATGCCTCGTCACTTTTGGCATTGATGTCCGGGGCATACATTCCCCACGATGGCAAAGTCCTGATCAACGGCTTTGACATGCAAAAAGAAACCCAAAAAGCAAAAAAATGCACGGGATATCTACCATGCAACCTTCTCCCGGACAGCGAATTGACCGTCAGCGAATACTTGATGTTCGTTGCGGATGCAAAAAATCTCTCTTATGAGCGTACGGTTCGCTACGTGCAGGAGCTTTTGGAACTGACCGATCTTTCCGCGCATAAGGATCGCCTTATCTCCTCCCTTTCGTTTGGAGAAAGACGCATCGTCGGTATTTTGCAAGCATTGATCGGAAATCCCGAAATTCTGCTCTTGGACTCCCCGAGTGTGGGAACGACGCCGCGCGATGCACAAAGGATCCGCGCCCTGATCTCACACGTTGCCCAAAATAAAACCGTCTTTCTTTGCGAACGCTCACTCTCTGACCTGGGAGAGATCTGCTCCGAGATCATCATTTTATCAAACGGTGTCCTGCAGGCTGTTGCCCCCTCTGCCGAAGCCGCAGCCATCGCTTCTCGTTCTGCGACGAATGAGCCCTCTCCCAAAAAAGAGGTTGGCAGTGTCCGCTGGAAGCTTTTGACGCAAAGCAATGACGAATACGAGCTGATCGACTCTGATAAGGAGGAAAAGTAACGCCATGTTCTCTGTTTACCGCAAGGAATTAAAGCTGTTCTTCAGCGTAAAATCCACCTATCTGATCCTTTCCCTCCTGCTTCTTGTCATTGGTATTTTTGCAGCAGTCTTTGGCGCCGCAGGCTCGCTCCATCTCGTTCCCGTGTATATGACCATTCCCACGTTGATCGCATTCCCCTTGATACAGATCTTCGCTGCGATACGCGCACGCAGAAGCGGCGCCGCACAGCTTTATCATTCACTTCCGCTCTCCCCTGCAGGCATTCTGCTTGGAAAATACCTGGCAGCCTTGACCCTTGCATTGGTTCCCACGGCGGCACTGGTGCTTTTGACGTTGTGTTACTCGGCGCTGACCTCCATTTCGCCCGCCACCGTCTACACCTCTGTGCTAGGCTATTTTCTCTTCTGTGCGCTGATCCTTGCATTAGAGCAACTCTTACATACCATCCTCCGCGGTGGCGTGATCGCAGTGGTGCTGTCCTATCTCGTCCCCATCGTTGCGTTCCTTTATCATACGCTCCTGGCATATCTGCCCCTGGGCGAGACCGCATTGCGCATTCTTACGGCGCTGGATCCCATCGGCACGTTTTACGCTTTCACCTACGGAGTGTTCCCGCTTGCCGATCTGCTCACACTTCTTTTGGGTATTGCCGCATGCCTGTTACTTAGCATCCTTGCTGCAAAAAGAGCAATAGGCGCATATGCGCGCAAGCCACTTAAAGGGATCTGCTTTGGTGCTTTGAGCGTAGCAGTTGCACTTTGCCTCTCCGTCGCCGGGGCGCTGATTCCCGATCGACTGATGAACCCCGACGTCAGCGGATCAACCACCTTTTTGATCTCTGCATCCACCAAGGACTTTTTAAAGACCGTGGATCGGGACGTAACAGTCTATCTGCTCTCCAAGGGCGGTTCCAAAAACGTGGACAAGAGCATTCAAGGCTTCCTCTACCGCTACGAGGAGTCCAATCCCCACGTAACCGTCAAGGTGATCGACACCGACAAGGACTCCGCTTTTTTGAAGCAATACGGAGCCGAGGAGCTCAACGACCAAAGCTTTGTCGTGGTCTCCGAACAGCGCCATATGCTCCTTGACAGCAACGAGCTGTATCACTACTATAACGCAGACCTCGGCATCAGCCTCTCCCCCACGCAATATGCGTATTATCTCTCCGCTTATCTGGAATACATGCAAACGCAACAGCTTGGAAACTACTCCGAGCAAGCCGTCCAATACGGTGCACAACTCTATTCCTCTACAACTACCGTTGCCTACTTTGACGGCGACCTGTGCCTGACAAACGCCATCCGCTATGCCACGCAAGAGCATCTCCCCGTGGCATACGTCTATAGCGGCACTCGCACGATCGACACTGCTTTGCGCTCTTATCTGATCAACAACGGCTACTTCTTCCACACGCTCACATCCCTGCAAAGCATTCCTGCCGATTGCGACGTGCTGATGATCCACGCGCCGCAGGTCGACCTGACCCCGGCAGAACAAAGCACCCTTGAGAGCTACCTTGCAGGCGGTGGAGACATGCTGTTGGTGACCGATTACCAGTATCCGCAACTGCCCAATCTTTTTGCCCTGACTGCACAATACGGTATGAGTACATCCAACGATAAACACCTGGTGTGCGAGCAAGAGGAGGGATATCTCTTTGTCAAGGATGAAGGCTATTACTTTGCCGCGCACGTGGCAAGCGTCCCCTTTACAAAAAGCTTTGACGGCTACGTCGCCATTCTTCCTGCGCACTCCATTACCGTATCCGACACTCCCATTGACGGCGTCACTGTCACGCCTCTGCTTTATACGGGGGACACGGGATACCTGATGTACGAGGGCGGCGACGAGGACCGTGACAACGCCGCACGCTACGTATGCGGTGCATACGCACAAAAGGGAGAATCGACCCTGCTTTGGATTTCTTCCCCCGATACCCTTTCCAACATGGGCAACTCCATGTCGGGCGGCGGCAACTTCACGCTTTTGGAGTCCGCACTTGACTACGCCACCGCAAACGAATATGCCCTGCTCCCCATTGCCCCAACCGTCATCAATTCAGCCGCTCTGCTGACCGACTCCACCATGCAGATTTTACTCAATCTGTTCTTCATTCTGCTCCTGCCGCTTGCAATGCTTGCCACAGGTGCTGTGCGCATCTACCTGCGCCGCAAACGTTAAACCCAATAATAAAAAAGCCTTGGACGACGCAATGCTCCACTCGAAGCACCACGCCTCCAAGGCGTTTTTATTCTTCAAAACAGACCAACGTATATGAATCTGCACAATCCCGCGGTACGCAAACAGAAAGCACCACCCCGTCTTTTCGATCATCCCAAAAAAGAAACTTCTTTTCCCGTTCAATCAAAACGGTATCTGTTGACTGCAAAGCACGCATCCCCTCGCCCGTCATTTTTACGTATGCCTCCTTGCGCGTCCAAATGCGTAAAAAGGTATCTTCGGTAGGAGCTTTGGCAAATGCCTCGCGCTCCCCTTTGGCAAACCACCGTGTGGCAAGCTCCTGCATCACCGCAATGGAAAAACGCCCCGTGCATTCGGCATCCAGACCGATACGCGCATTCCGCACAGATGACCCCAAAAGGAGCGCGCAAAACACATAGGATCCCGTGTGTGCAATGCTGAAATCCACATTGGCATCAAGCAATTTAGGCTTGCCGTTCGCTTCGTACAAAAGCGTTCCGCGAACACCCGAGCGCGAAAGCAGATATAAGCCCGTCAGACTCGCACACGCCGCCGCTTGCTTTTTGCCAATCTTGTGGCAAGCATTCCACGCCGCCAACCATTGCGGATCAAGTGCATCTTGCAACACCTGCAGATCCATCATTGTATCCGATACGTACACGGTGACCACTGCACATCCTCCTTTTAAACCTCGATTTTCTTTATTATAACACGGAAACATCAAAAAGGCAAGAAAAGTGTAAAAAAAAGAATAAATACAACCAAAAAGTGTACTTGACATTCCAAAAAAACTATAGTATAATGGTCTTATCGACGCAGACGTCGAAAACTACAGAATTTTAACCGGCAAAGGAGAAGGATCATGGCTGTTCCAATCAATCTCAACCCCGCACGTATGACCCCTACTTCAACGGCGGGACTGACCAGAACAAAGAAGTTCCGCATCGGCATCATCGGAACGGGCGGAATTGCACATTCACATATGAGAGCCTACAAAGCATTTGAAAACGTAGAGGTCGTGGCATTGGCGGACATCATTCCCGGAAGAGCCGCAGCATTTGCCAAGGAGTTCGGCTTGGAGAATGCGCGAATCTATAACGACGATAAGTCCCTGCTTGATAATGAGGAGCTGGACGGTGTCAGCATTTGTACCTACAACCGCCAGCATGCAGGCCCTACCATTTATGCATTGAAAAAGGGCATTCACGTATTGCTGGAAAAGCCCATGTGCGTTACCATGGATGAGGCAGTGGAGATGATGCGCGCCGAAAAAGAAAGCGGCAAGATCCTGACCGTCGGCTTCCAGCCTCGCTTTGATAAAAACATGCAAATGATCAAGCGCATCGTTCAATCGGGTGAATTGGGCAAGGTCTACTACATTCAAACGGGCGGCGGTCGCCGTCGCGGCATTCCCGCGCACGATAACAAGGATTCCTTTATCCGCGAGGATACCGCAGGTATTGGCGCATTGGCAGACATTGGCTGTTACTCCTTGGATATGTGCCTCAACGCACTCGGCTACCCCAAGCCCATTACCGTTTCGGGCTTTAAGACCGACTATTTTGGCAAGGATCCCGAAACCTACCGCTACAAGGAGACCAAAGCCGAGGAACTTGCGCAAAAATTCGGCGTTGACGATTTTGCAGGCGCATACATTCGCTTGGAGGGCGGTATTCACCTCGACTTCCGTATCTCTTGGGCGCTGAACATCGATACCCCCGGTGACACCCTGATCCTTGGTACCAAGGCAGGCCTGCGCATTCCCTCCACCAACTGCTGGAACGGCACCACAGGCGGCCCCATGACCCTTTACCGTCAGGTCGCAGGCGAGGAGGTTCAGGAGACCATTCCGCTGTTGAAGGACGGCCCCAATGACGGCACGCTTTGGGAGCGCAAGATTGGCTCCTTCCTGGATGCCATCGAGTTTGGAGGCGAAGCTCCCATTCCCACAAGTCAGATTTTGATCAATCAGGCGATCATCGACGGGATCGTTCGCTCCGCAGAGATCGAGCGCGAGGTTGAGATCCACATTCCTGAAATTTAAAGGATACGCTATGAAATACACAAACGAATATTATCTGCAAAAGGCGGAGCAGAACACGCCTCCGCTCTTTTACAGCACTGCCCAAGCAGAAAAAACGGTGCGTATTGAAGAGGATTCCAACGCCTTTTTCGGTTACGCCGCCACCCCGGCGGGAGCACCTCCGGAGGTCGTCCGTACGGGGGACAGCTTTGTTTTGGACTTTGAACGCCACTGCGTCGGTCGACTCTCCTTCCGTGTTTGGGACGACGGGCGGTACATCGATGCTCCCGTGCGCCTCAAACTCAAATTTGGTGAGGTGCCCTACGAGATTGCGCGCGATCACAGCACCTATCACGGCAGTCTTTGCCCCTCCTGGCTGACCGAGGAGATCATCAACGTGGATATGATCGGTACGGTCTCCCTTCCCCGACGCTACAGCTTCCGCTATCTGGAGGTGACCGTCGTTGCTACGCCGCGTCCAACGCGCCTCTCCGAATTTACGGTGGTATGCGAGACCTCGGCGGACGAGTCCAAGCTCACGCCTCTGCCGGCGGGCACCGACAGCCAATTGGTAGAAATTGACCGCGTTGCCGCCGCTACGTTGCGCGATTGCATGCAATCCGCCTATGAGGACGGTCCGAAGCGCGACAGACGCCTGTGGTCCGGCGACCTGTATTTGCAGGCGCTGACCGATCAGGTGCTGTTTGACAACAGCATGCTGGCGCGCCGCTGTCTGTATCTGTTTGCGGCGTGTGAGGAGGAAAATCGCTACCTGCCCGGATGCCTCTATCAGTACCCCACGCTCAGCTTTGACTATGAAATGGATATTTCGGACTACGCCATGCTCTTTTGCACGGCGCTGGCGGATTATTACGCACACACCAAGGATGCGGAAACCGCCAAGGATCTCTTCCCCGTGGTCAAGCGTCAGATGCAGATCTCCATTGACTCCATGGACGAAAACGGCGTCATTACGCCTCCCAAGAGCTGGAACGGAGGCTTTATCGACTGGGCGCCCAAGCTACAACATATCACCCCCGTACAAGGCGTTATGCTGTATGCGTTGCATCGCTTGATCCCTCTTGCCGAAGCACTGGGAGAGACCGAAACGGCAACGCTGTGGAAGCAAAGCGCCGCACGTGCCACCAAAGCCGCGCAAACGGTGCTCTTTTCCAAAGAAAAGGACGCCTTTGTCAATGCATACGATCAGTACCAATACTCGGTGCAGGCGCAGACATGGATGATTTTGGGCGGTGTGATCGGCGGTGAGGACGGCAAGCGCGTGCTCACTAAGGCTTTGCAGAGTGCCGACTCGGTTAAGCCCGTTACCCCGTACATGAACCATTATCTGGTAGCCGCTATGCTGGAGCTTGGCATGAAGGACGAAGCGCTGGCACACATCAAGGGATATTGGGGTGAGATGGTCAAGCACGGTGCTGATACGTTTTGGGAGGTATTCGTCAAGGGACAGCCCGACGTATCCCCCTACAACGACGTTTCCATGCACTCCTTCTGCCACGCATGGAGCTGCTCGGCGTCCTACTTTATCAGAAAATATTTCCTTGCATAACAAAATCGAAGCCGATGGGACAGAAAAAATTCAGCTCCCGTCGGCTTTTATATTTTTATTTTTTAAACAAGCAGAAAAAACGAAGAAAAAAGAAGAATTTTTTCCAAAAAGATATTGACAAAATGAATTTGATGTGATATAATATGCGTTGTGAATTGAATGCGGCGTCGCCAAGCGGTAAGGCAACGGACTCTGACTCCGTCATTACCTAGGTTCGAATCCTAGCGCCGCAGCCAAAAACAGAGGGCAGCACATGGTGCTGCCCTCTGTTTTTGGCTGCGGCGCTAACGCTTCGAAACGTTGCTACGCAACGCGAAGCGTTGTGGAGCTAGGTTCGCATTTCCCGCCCGAAGGTCGGAGAGCTTGCTCGCCAGACGCAGGGCGTGGAAATCTTCGCCGCAGGCGAATATCCTACTGCCGCGCGGCAAATTTTTCTTTACATTTTTGCAAAGGTATGCTATAATAAACGCAGAAAGGCGGTGTAAGGATGGCTAAAAAGCGAAAAAAGCGTCAAAAGAAAATATACAATGTGAAAGAACTGCAAGAGAAATGGAAGTTGCAACGTTTTGACGAAAAGAAATATTATGATAGAATGCGAACAATTCTTGCTATTATTGGTGCAAGCATTCTATTGTTCTCTGCTATTATATCGTGCTTTGTCATAGGCATATATGAGCCAATAAAAAAAGAAGAGGCAATTTGTCGTTCGGCTCAGTTTCATAGTTACCATTCATACATTACAAAAACGAGTAGTCATCGATATATTAAACTTGATAACCAAGAATCAATAAACATTCCTAAAACATATTATATTGAAAATGATTTGCAAGTATTAGAACCAAATACAACGCTAAATCTAAAACTACATCAAGACGGAACAGTTTTAGAAATAAAGACAGCACAAAAAGAAATATTAAATTTTGATTATGCGCAAAAACAATTATTAAAAAGATCAATATTTATATTTGTTTTAGGGATACTTTGTTTTTTAGGAATGGTTGCTTGTACTGTTTATGCAATGATAAAAATTATTAGGTATAAGGTTTTTGCACCGTCAAAAAATATTTATAAGAGACGATAGTCTTATGTCATCTAAAACGGTTACCAAACACAGAAAAAAGCACATCTGTTTACAGATGTGCTTTTTTCAATGAAGCGCACCTGCAGTGCATGAAAAATGAAGCAAGGCTTCGCCTTATGAAGCGAGCCTTCGGCTCACGGAGAGCTTTGCGTGCGCTTCGCTTCATACGAGCGCAGCGAGTGCTTCATGGCGGTAATGCCGCCGCTTCATGTTTGCGAAGCAAACGCTTCGTTGACAAAATACTGTTTTTATGTTATAATAAACCTACCAAATAATTTTCAAAAACTTTTCTTGCATTTCCGCTTTCCTTCGGTATAATGTGTTTACCACCCTAAGGAAGCACGAAAATGCCAAATCTAAAACCATACTATCAAGTAAAACTAACTCTACTGCGATGCAAGCTGTCTTTTCTCAAAAATCCCCCCAAAAATGAGGACGAGCAATACGCTTACGATATTATTCAAAAGGCGTATGAGATCAATGAGAAAAAGATTGAAATGCTTGATTTTGATAAAAACAAAAAGCTGTTAGAGGATTATTACAGTTGGCTTGATAGCAGACGAAAATGATAACGAAAGGCGGTAGACTTATGAAAAAGCTTATCTGCGTACTCTTGCTTATATCGGCAATTATGCTTTCGTCTTGTTCTTCTTTTGGCTTTGGAACTTCAATGCCCGATTTGGAAACATATGCGGCATTTGAAGATGAAACTTGGTTGGTGGTTGATCATTTTTTGATAAACAAAAAAGACAGAAGCGTTTGTATGTTGGAAGCAAATACAGATGCCGCGTTGCCGTCGGATGTTTGGGCTTTTTATTATTACGGCCCTTATGCTTATAAATACGAGTTTGAAGAATCGTCATTTAAAGAATATACTTTTTTGCAAACAGCCTCAACCAAAGGCGGAGATACGTTATATTATGAGTGCATATTAACATACAGCTATGAGGGAAGCGAAATAGAACGATCCTATATAGGCGAACCGCTGACAGAGGAGGAAATGAAAGAAGCTTATAAAACCAACCCCTCTAACGTAAACGCGTTTTATTTTGAAATTGATATGCTATGGGAGCACCACAAGGAAGAGTATGAAGACTCAAAGAAGCAAGCTATTATAGATCATGCCGAGGATGTATATGAAAAACAAATAAAAGACTCCTCTACTGTTGTTGGATTGGCAAAGCCTATGGGCAATGAAATATGGTTTTCGCTCGTTGTAAGTAACGACGGTGATTTTAATTCGGGAGAGCCATTGCATGAGGGCATACGTCAGTCAGAAATTAAGAGATACAATTCGGAAACAAATGAAATTGAAACCATTTATGAGTACAACAAAAAAGGAAAACAAATCATAGATTTTGACGAGAACGGAATGTACATACTCGATTCAAACGGCAATTTCAGTTACGTTGATTATGAAACAAAGAAATCCACCTTGATATATAAATTTTCAGGAAGAATATATTCTTTCAAAATAACCGATAAATATATTTGTGCGATCTATGGGGAAAGTGTTGGCGGTAACTGTTTCGTTTATAAAAAAGACGGATCCGTTATTGCGAATGATATATATTGAATTCTTTGTCATCTATTTCGGTCTCCAATCACAAAAAATCCAACTCGTAAGAGTTGGATTTTTTCATTTGTGCCGACAGGCACAACATCATTTGACCGAAGGTCAACATCATTTCGAGCGAAGCGAGAACATCATTATTCATTTTCGGCACAAATGAACGAGGTTGAGGCTTTGCCTCAAATGATGTTGAAACAAGTTGCAAATGATGTGATGCTTCGCATCAATGATGTTGCGCTTCGCGCAAACGGAGCTGTAACCGTTCGTTCAGTACGCTAATTGATAGTTGACTTTTAATCGAAAGTATGATATAATTAGTTTGAGAAAGGCGGTGGGGAGATGAAATTTAATACATATGATAGGACACCAAGGGTAAAAACACAAAAATGGATTAAAATATTTCTGATTTCATTTTTTGTATTCTTTACCGCCATTATGTTGTTTGTGGGAATCATAATATCAATTGATAATCAGAGTATATTCCCAATTCTCATCACCGTTATATCTCTTACGTTTGTCGCATTCATGGCGAGTATGTATATTTATAATACATATAAGGCGTATTTTGAAATTGATGCAACCACAATTAAACTGATTAGTTACCCTTTTTTCAAAAGGCGCGAAAAAATCTTTTCGTTGAGTGGCATCAAAAAAATAAAGCGGCGATATGGAGGTCGAGTGGGAATCTCGTATCTCATATTTATAAATCAACAAAACAAGGTTTTGTTTCAAACCATGAATGTCCCTGAAATAA
This sequence comes from Clostridia bacterium, assembly GCA_017453305.1. Lineage (GTDB taxonomy): Bacteria > Bacillota > Clostridia > Oscillospirales > CAG-272 > UMGS1865. The sequence goes on along the minus strand of JAFTKJ010000020.1, from coordinate 25,552 downwards.
AATCCTATTTTGAAGGTTTAGGCTTTAATGTTGAATGATAGCATCTATTAAGGTCAGAACACACAAAAAATCCAACTCGTAAGAGTTGGATTTTTTCATTTGTGCCGACAGGCACAACATCGTTTGCGGTGGTTCGCTTTGCGAACCTTGCACACGCAACCAAAATTCTCCCTCAAATTCCCGATTTGCAGTTGATTTTCGGGCGGAAATGTGCTATAATTATTACAGAAAGGCGGTGGAAAAAATGAAAAAAATTATATGTGTTATTTTACTCATATTGACGATTGCACTTTCGTCTTGCTCTGCTCTAAAGGAAGGCATCTTAATGCCAAACATAAGAACGGACCGTGGTTTTGAAAATGATACGTGGTTGGTCGTAGAAGACCAACTGATAAACAAAATTGACGGTACGGTTTATTGGCTGAAACCGAATGATGATGCAACCTTGCCGATAGGCGTGGCAGAATTTTGTTACGGTGGTACGGTTGTTTATGACTGCGAATTTGAAGAATCAACGGTTAAGCTACATACCTTTTTGACAGATTGTTCCGTATATTATGAGTGTGTATTTACATTCGATTATGAGGGTAAAGAAATAGATCGATTCTACGTAGGCAATTTGTTGTCACGAGAAGATGTGCAAATTTTGTATCAAGAAAGAATACACGATATTGAAGCCTTTTCCTTTTATGTGCTTGATGGCGGATACGGATATATATCAAACAAATATAAGTCCGTTGCTAAAAAGGACACAAGCGCAGAAAAACAAGCAATTTTGAATTTTGTCGAAAACATATACAACGAACAAGCCGATGAAAAATATTACATGATCGATGGTTTGGCAAAGCCTATGGGTGATGAGATATGGTTTTCTATATCCGGTAGCAATCGCCTTGATTCTGTGAAGGCAGAACCGCTGATTAGCGGTATTCGTGAAAGCCGAATTGTAGCCTACAACCGAGAAACAAAAGAGTTCAGAACTGTTTTTGAATGCAACCAAAAGGGAGTACAGATTATAGATTTCGATGAAAACGCAGCCTATATACTTGATTCAAATGGCGAGTTTGGTTGCGTTAACCTTGAAACAAAAAAGACAACCTCTATTCACGAGTTTTCAGGCATCGATCACATCACCGTAAATGACAAATATATTTTTGTGAAATATCAACGCAACGGATATACTTATTTTGTTTATGAAAAAGGTGGATCTATTATAGCAAACGATTCCTCATTGAATTAAAATTGTGAAACTTTATCTTTTATCAATCAAATGGTTACCCCGTTGGAGTTCGAATCCTTATTAAGGAATGTCAAAAATATCTTTTTCGTAGCCTTTATACAAAAAATCCAACTCGTAAGAGTTGGATTTTTTCATTTGTGCCGTAAGGCACAACATCGTTTGCGCTGGTTCGCTTTGCGAACCTTGCACACGCAACATCATTTGACCGACAGGTCAACATCATTGCCGCGTGCGGCACAAATGAACGAGGTTGAGTCGTTGCCTCAAATGATGTTGCAACAAATTGCAAACGATGTTACGCATTACGGCGTAAACGATGTTGCGCTCCTCGACAAAAAGCAAGATTTACACTTGATTTTTCGACTTAAAAATGCTATAATACCACCATCTTGATAATTATTTGGGGTTGTTATGCATCCATTCATTCCACAAGCCATTGGATTGCTTGCCGTTGCAACGTTCCTGCTCAGTTACCAGCAAAAAAAGCGGCGCGGGATTATCATTTGTAACGTCGTTTCCAGATGTCTTTACATCATTCAATATCTTCTGCTTGGTGCAATTTCGGGCGCAGTACTGGACATCCTCGGCGCAATTGCATCGGTCATTGCGGAGAAAAAAGAGCACCCGTTAATCCAGAAGCATATAAAAGCGTTTTTTCTTGCCTGCAATATAGCCATAACAGTGGCAGGAATTACCCTTTGCTTGATAAGCAAAAATCCGTTAGACCTGCTCCCGATTGCCGGCGTTTTGCTACACACGGGTGCGTTTTGGCTGACAAATGAAAAAATAATCCGCCGCGTTTCATTGATCGGATCGCCATTCTGGCTCGTGTATAATTTTGTCAGTCGCGCATACGGCTCAGCGCTGGGCGATCTTCTCACCATGTGCTCCATTGTAATCGCAATGATCAAATTCCGCAATCTGGAGTGTGAAAAAGATGAACGAGTTTAAAAATGCAGATTTCGCACGTTCATTCACGTCATATCAACCAACTATCGTTTTCTCCCCTCCATTTGCTACCCTAAATTGCATTTTATCATAAACAGCTGTGCTGAAACAGTCATAACAAAAATCCCCAGCGGTGCAAGCCGTTGAGGATTTTTGTATTTTAAACATCCTCCCCAAATGCATTTGGAAACATCTTGACAGCGTTTTTGTAGAGGATATTCTCCTTGTCCGCGTGCGGAAGTCTTGCAAGTGCAATGCGCCCGAATTGGAAGGAGCAGGCGTATGCATCTGTTCCAAACAAAATTTTTTCCGAGCCGACTTGGTTGACAGCGTACTCGATCACGTTGTTTAGATTGCTGGCACCACCGGAGGTATCGGTGTAAATATTGCCGTACCGTGCTTCCCGAATGGCTGCAATGTGCTCCATGCTGGAAAGGTGCGCAATGATCAGCTTCATATCGGGGTAACGGTTGGCAAAGGACGCCATTTTTTCCACCTTTTGCGGATGCATCAGCAAAACGGCTCTTTGCTCGTTAACAAACGAAAAGATGCGGTCGGCGTATTCCTCAATGTCATATCCGTGAGATGCGTGGATCTTGATACCAAGTGTTTTTTTGCAGGGGAGCATGCGCTCTGCCTGGCAAAAAGTCTCCGGCAAGCGAGGATCGATGACCACCCATTGAAAAATGCGTGCATCCTCCCCCGCCAAACGGTGCAGATATTCGTTCTCCTCTACAATGCATTCGGGGTGCTCCAGCACCGAAGCATAGGTAGAAAATCCACCGCAGGCAATGCCAACGTTCCTCTGCTCCTCCAGAACAAAATCCAGATCCCGCAGATGTAACGGATTGTCGGGCAAGCGCCAATCAAAGGGCGAACCATGGTTAAAATGCGAATGAATATCGATGGGGGCATGCGAAAACGAAGGTATTGTCATAAAAACTCCTTATTCTCCAAATCGAATGGCGTACAGATCGGCATCGCGCATCCGCACGGTCATGATCACTTCCCTCCCCGCAAGGGAGGCTACGGTGTCCGCCTCAAACGCGACCTTGCGATCAAGCGCGTCGCCAAAGGTCTCACAGCTATGATATTCCTTGCCATCGCAAGTAAGCGTAACGTACAGATATCCTCTTGCCGAGGTAGAAAAATTGACGTAAAGATGGTTTCCCTGATATACAAAGGGCTTGGTCACGATCACCTTTTCCTCCCGATAACCTGCATAAAGTGAGGCAAATCCGTCTGGGCGGAGCGTGTAGCGCACCAATTTCTTTTCCTCGTTCATCCAATGTCCCACGGGAACCAACAAGGAAAGCTCCGGCGGCGCACCGTTGATCGGTGAGGGAGATTCAAACATTCCTCTTGCGGGATAGCAATCCCCGTACACCCAATTGACACCGTTTTCGATTCCCGGACGCAAAAATCCCTCATCAAATCGATGGAATTTTACGCCGTCACGGGAGCACATGAATACGCAATCGGTCGCGGTCAAGCCATAGCGAGGGTGAACGGTCATTCGTTGTCGCCGACTCTCCTTGCCGCACAGCTCCTCAAAGCTCCCGTTCCATGCCGCGCGCTCCATATAGCGACTGGGAAAACCGATATAGATCTGCGGTGCGCGGTAATAGGGCTGTACCACGTTGGTATACAAGGGATAATCCTCCGCGTCCTCTCCGAAATCTAACAGGACGGGATCTGTCCAGACCTTGAAATCCAAGGATTCCATGTAACGCACGTCACGGATTCCTTTGTTCATATCTCCACTCTCCGGGACATTGTGACAGTTTCGGATATAGCCTCGGTATCGTCCCGCCTGCTTATCCCAAAAGATCACGTTGAGGGAGTCGAAATGCCCCTTGTCCGTGACCAAGCACCCCTGGGTGAAATGAATCCCATCGATACTGTACCAACACCAAAGCTCCCGCTTTTTCGATTCGCCGCAGGGCTGGTAAATACCAATCCCCTTGTACCGCTCCTCGGGAGGACAGGCGGGATTATCATCCCGAAATACCATAAAATTGTCGAAGGTGCATTTCATTTCTTCACCGAGAATGATATTGTTTTCTCGACTTCCCGCAAACTCAGACACCCCCAAGGATGGCTTGCTCCAATGAATGCCGTCGGGGCTTTCCGCATAGCAGACGCTGATGCCACGGTGCGGCGGCGCTTCTGGATCTCCGTTTGGCGTCTGCCAGCCAAGGTAATACATACGGTAGGCGCCGTTTGGATATTCCCCTTGTACGCCGTGCCACGCATCGTCAAAAAAGAAATTGTGAAAATCCGATCCATCACCCTCCCAGGGCGCGTCATGCGTCATCACTGCCTCGCGTCGAATTGGCTCATGCAAGCGGAACTCTGCCGTTGTTTTGTCGGTATTGATCAGCCATGTATCAAAAAAGCATTCTCTGTTCGATCCAATGTTTAACACGTCAACCCCTCCTTTTTTCAACCGGTATAGCCTCATTATACTTCATTTTTTGTATTTTTGCAATACAAAAGGCGGACATTTTTTACAAAATGTCCGCCTTTTCCATAGTGCTCCGGCGCGCAAAAAGCTCTTAAAGCGCAACACGTCTATGCTTTATGCCGAATAGAGAATCAAATCTCAATCTTTGCCACCTTGACCACAAGATTCTCACCGTATTTTTGCGAGTCATAGCAAACCGTAACAACACCGTCCTTTTGTTCAAAGTCCAACGCCATTCCAGAATCCAACCACGTAACCGTTTTGACCTTCTCTTCCATGCGGAATTTGTCGGTGTAATCCGGCATGCCGAAACGCTCCACAACGTTAATGCTTCCGCCCGTTGGAATATCGTGCACAAACAGATAGTAACAGCCATCGCCGCGCAAAAGGAAATCCTTCTCCTTGCCCTCAACCTCAATCCCCGAGGGACGGGGCAAATACAGCGCCTCCTTGTGGATCTCTGCCCACTCGCCAAGCGTCAAAAGCATTGCACGGTCCAAAGGGCGGAGCAATCCGTTGCCCATAGGTCCGACGTTTAACAAAAAGTTTGCACCGTGGCGGCGGCAAACACAATAGTCGCCGATGATCTCGGTCAGGGATTTGAATTTGAAATCACGTGCGGCGTAGCCCCAATGCTCGGCAAAGATCTGGCACATCTCGCTTGCCACGTACTTGGGGGAATCCTCCAGGTTGATCTTCCCGGGTCTGCCGCGCTCAAAGGTGACCGAATCCAGCTCGATGTGTCCAAGCGCACCGCGTGCACCCAGTCCCGTATTGTTGATGATCATCGCCTCGGGCTGATGAGAACGGATCATGGAATAGAGCGCATCCTCCTCCCAATTGTCGTTTGGGCGATCCCACATGCCGTCAAACCAAATACCGCCGATCTTGCCGTAATTGGTGCAAAGAAGCTCTACACTCTGTCTCAGATATTTGAGATAGGTGGGAAAATCCGTTTTGTAGGTTGGTTCGTGCCAATCCAGAAGCGTGTGATAAAAGAACGGAATCAAGCCGTTTTCGCGGCACGCGTCCACAAATTCGCGTACCAGGTCGCGACCTGCGGCACCGTGAGGTGCGTCGTAAGTATTCAGACCGCAGGTATCGTAAAGCGAAAATCCGTCGTGGTGGCGTGTGGTCATGGTGATGTACTTACAGCCCGCCGCACGCGCAGTGGAAGCCAGCTCCTGCGCCCACTCGGGTGCGGGATTGAATTGATCGATCAACGCCTCGTATGCCGCAATTCCTTCTGCGTCCTTGATGTTATGCAGAGCCCACTCGCCCTTTCCGTACTCACTGTAAAGTCCAAAATGGACGAACATACCAAAGCCAAGCTTTTCAAATTCCTTGATGTATTCACGAACGATCATATCGATCCCTCTCTTTCTTTGTGATGAGATTATTATACCATCTTTTGCCACGTTTGTAAATGGAGAAACACGACTCATTTATGTGTTTTTTTACAATTCTGCAAAAAAGCCAACACATACAAATCGGCTGTGTCCTGTTTAAACCGTCTCATCCTCACAATACAGCGCGTTGAAAAGAAGCTTGTAGGTTCCTTCCTGCTGATTACGGAACTGAGGGCTGAAAGTGTAAAGAATAACATCACCCTTTCCGTACGCGGTGTGAAGCACACAGGGCGTACCCTTGACGTATTGCGCACCGCGGATCACGCCGTTGCGCAGAAGGTTTTCGGAGGAAAGCTTTGCCACGATTTCCACGTTTCCAAAGAAATCCTTTGGGACGAGAATGGGACCGTTTGTGTGCGTAATGGCAAACTGATCGGGCATACCAAACGTCAGGGGAGACTCATGGCGCGTGATAACGGCATTGAGAGAGGAGGAACAAGTCATATATTCTGCCTCCGTCAGTTCTGCCGCACGATCCACAAGTCCAAGTCCAAGCCATTCGTTGATCACGCCGCAGGATTTTTCCCAGGTGACCAGGCGCCCGCCACGCTTTACAAATTCACGCAGATACGCACGTCCCTTGGTACCGATGCCCGTTTGATACTCTACGGGACAGCCTGCAGGAACCTCATCTCCAAAGCAGAGCTTGGCAGGAGGATCCGCCGGGAAGATCATGACCTCGATATCCTCGGGGATTCCGTGTTCACGGATCTCGGAGTCCATCACGATGCGATAGTCAAAATGATAGTCACGCAACAGCCCTCTTGTAAATGCTTCCTCCTCATTTCCTGTAAAGGAAACTTTCAAAAGCCCCACGCGGGCGCGACGTACCGGTGTTCTTTCGTTTTTTCCGTCCCCTTGTATTGTGGAAACAAAATTGCCCTCGGCATCTCTTGCAATTCGTATGCCTTTTTCCATCAAGATATTTGCCGCGCGATAGCTTGCATTTTCACTTGCAAGAAGCGGACGTTCCCATGTGGGTGTCGTATCAAGCAGCTCCAAGTAGCCTGCATCAAGTGTAGCTTTCAGCTTTTTGGTTTCCACACCCATGGTCATAGACATGCAGATATTTGCCGTGTCACTCAGACGCGGCTTTCCGGCATCCAGCTCCTTTTGCGCTTGATGCGAGTAAGGCTCCTCACCGAGCATTACCTGCACAACGGCGTATTTGGGCTGTGCCAGAGGCACGTAAACGCTTCCCTTGGGGTATACACAGCCGTCCGTGACGGCGTCCTCCTTCAAGTAGAACATCTCAATGCGCTGATTTTGCATCAATTGAATCAGATGTACCGCGGCAGAAAGGTCGTTTTGGTTCGGCGTGATAACGTACGCCTTAATCTCCTCATTTTTGCCGCGTTCGGTCTGCGACAGTGCCTTTTGCGCCATAGATCTAAGGATCCGCACGCGGTTTTGCGCCGCGTAATCCAGCAGAGCCATGGAAGCAAGATACATCTGTTCAACAATATCGCGCAGATGCCACCAGCCCCCCTCCCAAGGATCGGGACAAATAGCGCAGGGCTCCAGGATATGATCGCGGAATGTGTTCAGCTTCAGTGTTTCAGGATCGATGTAATCCGGCGTTGCAATACGCACGTCGGCGTTTTCAGTCAGCATGCCTGCAATGTTGTGTAGGCACGCATTGCCATAAAAGGACGAAATGGGAAAATCACAAAAGAACGGGTCGCCCGCGACAATGCCCTTTCTTCCTGCCAAAGAGAGCTCCATTGCCATGTGTGTTCCGTAAACGGCAGTCTCGCGATGGACGATGGGCGAGATGTGAGGACAGATGGGGTCGCACTTTGGCGAGATAGACATGCGGTTTTCGTCAGGGCATTGGTGATGATGATCCTGAAAGATCTGCGGCATGAAGCGACGAATGAGAATATCATTCAAGTGTTTGGATTCGATCACGCACTCACGCAGGGCGTCGCGGTTGTTGGCGTGCCCCGTCCAATTGTGGCGCATGTAAGGAGAGCAGATCCCCTCAAACTCGGTTCCGAGATATTTGTGGTACCAATCGGTAAAAACGATCTCCCCGTCGGGCTCGCTGCAGGGAGAAATGATGAAGATCACCTCATCCAGAATTTTTTGTACGCGAGCCTCGTTTGAGGTAAGCAGCTCGTAGAGCATCAAGGGAACCATCTGCGGTCCTCCCACCTCGTTGGAGTGCAGTCCGTAGCCTTGAAAAACGATCGCCTTTCCACGCGTGGAAAGATCATCAATCTCCGCTTGCGTCAGTCCGCGCGGATCGGAAAGCTGCATGGAGATTTGCCGATACTCCTCTAACCTCTCCAGGTTTTGCGGAGAGGAGACGTAGAGGATCAAAAAATCGTTTCCCTCGCTGGTTTTGCCCATTTCCTCAAGGATGAGGCGGTCGGAGAGTGATGCGAGCTCGCGGTAGTAGGCGCAGAGGCGATCCCAGCGGATCATCACTCTGTCGTCGCCCGGCTGTTGACCAAAAAATTCCTTTGGTGTTTTGATGTGTACCATAAAAAACCTCCCAAGCACAAATTCTGTACAAACATTATATCACAGAAAGTCAAAAATGTAAATCGATTCTATCAAAAATTTCAAGCTTTTTTGACAGTTTCAGGAAGTTCAAAAAAGCGTTTTACAGTTCTTCCAAATATTGCCTTTTCTTCCTTATATAATATAGCTGACGCAGAGGATTTGAGGAGAAATTCAGACTTGCAAAAAAGCGGAATTTTGCATATACTGACACAGAATCAACCATAAATGGAAAAAACAAGAAATTTTCTTTGTGTGATGTGACAAAAATGCTTTATTTCACGCGGCGTATTTCGTTGGAATTGATCAAAATCACGAAAGGGGGTTGATTTATTGTCGAAAAAGTGGTATAATGTGCGCAAGAATTGCCTGATGGCAATGGATTCGTCCGCTCTTGAAGGGAGGTGTGGGATGAAAAGAATCCGCCCAATCGCAATCATCCTCGCGCTGGCATCAAGCGTGCTGCTGTTCAGCACGGGCTTTGCAACGTGGTATACTCTGGGAGCCCTTCCGTCCCCCATCACACAAAACCTACAGCTTCAGGCTTATCCTGTTATTAAGTCTGATGAATACGTAGAATTGGGGGAGGTAACATACTTTGATTACACCTCAAAAGGATTTGTAGAAGATGTTACAATCACCGATGGAAAGGTACAATTAGGTGGAACTCCCATATTAACGCGAGATAAGGGAAGCATTGAAATTCCCGTCACGATAAACCCTGCCTGCTACAGCAGTGAATACTCTCCGTTCTCTACAGCCGGAGGGATGCAGTTAGAATTTGAAATTACCTTTACACCGGCTTCGGGCAAGGAGAATTTCTTAGAATACTGTACTGTTACTGCATCGAGCAGTGAGAATGAAAGCCCTGTTTTCACTTTGATTTCAACCGGTTGCCAAAAAAGCTCCACCGGTGTTACAGTCATTCCAAAAATCAATTTAAATTACGAGAGCAACAAGGACGTCCCAACGCCGGGATCATTTACCGTATCTATTGATTTTAACGTAACCGAAACCAAAGATAAAACCTTGGAGGAAATTTTTGGTTATCTTGTAGATACTCAAATTTCCATTAAGACCATTGTAAGAGATATCGCCGTATAAGGCATTCTCTTACCACCTCATAAGGAGGTAAAACATGTGAAAAAATATAAAATGACAATTATCATCGCCGCCATTTTGCTAACGCTAATGCTCACGGCGGCGGGAGGATCGACTTGGTTGATCTTAAGTGAGATTGAGGATACCCTGGGAGCGCTAACCCAGTTGGATAATTTGACCCTCACCTATTCTACAACCGGTGGTACAAGTATCTACTTTGGAGAAAGCTACATTACGCCCGACAATGCCAAAGTTGAATACAGTATTGTTGGTGAGCAGATCAACGCAACAATTCCCGGTACGTGGAAATTCGACACCGATGGAGACGGTGTATATCAGACCTTTGATGAAATTATAAGAATGGCAAGCGGAACTTCTGCCACCATCGCTTTGGGAACAAAAACCGGTTCCGCAAAATTTGTATTAGACAAAACCGCACTTGGTTTAGCCGGTGCATTCGCATTTGCGTTATCCGATGACTACGAGGTTTCAAACGTATCTGTAACCTTCCCCACATTAAATACCGTAGCAAAAGTCGGAAGCACTTATTACGCTAGCATTGACGGTGCACTTACAGCAGCAAATGCGGCAACATCTGCTACTACAGTTGTTGTTCTTCCCTCATATAGTGATACCGATTCGAACGGAATTAATGACTCAACTGATTTTTACGCATTGGAAACAGGCAGGAAAGCAACTGCAAAAACCATCAGCACCACCACTACCATTAACAGCAACGTTACTCTCCTCATTCCGTGGGGAAGCACTACGGCTGATGATACCGACATCGTCCACCAATATGTTGACCCCGATAATGTTGATGGAACCACCGATGCAGCGTATATCACCGCCAACGAAACCACAAATGAAAATGCATATCTCAACCCCACCAAATATTGCACCAACATCGTCACAGTAGCCTCGACCTTAAACCTTTCCGGCAAACTGACTATTTCCGGCAAGCAGTTCTCGGGCGTCAACAATCAAATTACAGGCCAAACATACAGCTATCACGGCAAATTGACGATTGGTAGCGGTGGATCTCTCACGGCAATGAGCGGTAGCACTGTAACGGTCTTCGGCTTTATAGACGGTTGCGATGCCTACACCGATTTAAAATTCAGCAGTGGCTCTAACTTGTTAATACCCTTTGTGTATTACGATTGGCGTAGCGGCAGCGTAACGCTGGCGATGCGTAATGGTTATCAAGCAGAAAAAGATTTTTGCAACAGCCCTATTGTTCGCTTTGTGCTGCCCAACATTTGCGGACGTTATACCGTTTACGGGGGCACGATTGCTACGGCAAGGGTGACAGTATATATGCCGTCCTCAGAAACTGAGGTCGTAGAGACACCAACCGTCATCGGTGGCAACACAGCATTTATAGAATTGCCCAGCGGTTCTCGCATGGAAGTATTCTATGATAGCAGTAGCTCTGCTATTAAGGATGGCAAATTTGGCAAACTGAATTGGGATTTTTATGGAGATACCACCATCCATGCCCTTTCGTTGACGCTCAAAGTCAGCGATATGTTCGGTAGTTTAATAAGTGGCATAGGCGGTTTGTTCATTCGCGACCTCCCCGAAGAGATAACCCTATCGACTGCGGGAAAATTTTTGCCTCTTGCGTATTTCTACAACATAGGTGTTCGTAGCGGAACATTAAATATGGAATCGCAGGATATAAAACTACTCCCCGGTTCTAACATCACAGTATATTCGGGAGCTACCCTCAAAGCCAATAAGATTTTGATATATGAAAGCAACCCTTCCCCCGGTCGCGGTGCTTACGGTAGTTTTCCCTCCGGCTTGTCAGCAGCCAATATTGACGTGCAAGGCACGCTGATCGCGCATACTTTGGCGGGTAGAATTACTCCCAGCACAAGTGGTGGAAAACTACAAATCACCGCAGGAACCAGTGCCAGCGATTACGATTTGCTCCCCAACTCAACGGGGGCGGTTCACAGCACATCATACGACCTTGCTAGCGTAAAAAGCGATACTGTATACTATTCACAAACCACAAACTCTTTGAAATTAGCAAGCGACAGAGACGCAAGCACGGATTACACAACCACCGGAACCTATCGCGCAGTACAACGCAGTGATGGAACGTACGGTTGGTTTAAAGCCACCATTACTCTTACTTTGAATGCGAACGGAGGCACGGGTGGAACGGCAAGCGTTACCGTTCCTGCTGATATTAATTCCGGAATTACAGACGAGGCTGCCCTCAATACAGCAACCGAACCGCAAAGAGAAGGATACAAATTCGCAGGATGGTATCTTGATTCCAACGGAACTACTCCCTACAGCGCCGCGTCTGTTAAATATGACACAACACTCTATGCAAAATGGAATGAACTGTCAACAATCGTATTTAACACAAACGGCGGTTCTGCAGTAACCTCCGTTAAGGTTGAGATTACCGATAGCGGAATTAGCGAAACCGATTTGAACAAGATCAAAAATGCAACTTCCACGAAGAGTCAGCATACACTTGCTGGTTGGTTTGTGGATGAAGCACTCACAACAGCGGTCAGTGCAGAATGGTTCGCAGGAAAGACCGGAACCATCAACGTATACGCAAAGTGGGAGGAAGTCAAGACTTATACCGTTAACTTAAGCATTAACAATTCTGATCTTGAATCCACCAGTGGCATTTTCGACGTTACCAGCATTGATGCGCCTATGGGCGTTCTTCTGACAGGCTTGCCTACCGCATCGAACATCGATGATGAAACGGGCGTACAGTATTACTTCAAGGGTTGGGCAACAACCACCGATGGAAGTGTAAACAGCGCAATCAAGCTTGATGACCTGACACCCACAGGAACCGATGCAGACAACGAAAACGTATACACATTGTACGCTGTTTGGGGTACAAAGGTAACCGTAACGTTTAATGCAGCAGACAACAGCAAGCTGATGACCACACTTGCAGACAAGGTTGTGAACGGCGGTATAGAAAGCATTTACCTCAAACCCGGTGATACCTGCAACATTACATCGTTTAATAACTATCAGTACCTTGACGATGGCAACAATGCATTGGATCACAATCTGTATTTCCTGACCACGAAGGAGTGGAAGGTGGAGGGAAGCGCATCCGTTTCGAACAATGTTGTTACAGTTGCCTCCGATGCTACCGACGGCTCGACTGTTACAGTTAAACCGGATTGGCAAACGAAATATAGTATCACCATTACAGCCAATGCATTGCATTCCTCTGATTTTACCAAGTCTTGTAGTTGGAGCTTAAGTATTTATCTCAATGGCTCTTCTTCGGCTGCAGCCTCTTATGAAGCTAACAGAAGCACAAGCGGAACATTGGGTACAATCTATGTCCTTCCCACAGACAATGTACAAATTGATGCTTCTGTCACGGGTTCTGATAACTGGTTAGGTAGTGATTGTACTGTCCAATTAACCGGTGGAACATCAACTCTCTCGGCAACTGCTACAACTGCAACTGGTACAATATTTAATGGTGTATTAACAACCGATCTCAAAATTACTGGAGGTCACGGTTAATCGGTTTTTACATTACCTACTCTCAATCAAGCAGTTCACCTCATGTGGAAGCGGCAAAAAGCCGCTCCCACATGAAAAGTCGCTTCCGCGATCCCCTCTCTCCTTTATTACAACGCTTTTGTCTCGCGAATTCGTCTCGCGGTTCCCATTTTCCCCCCTGTACTACAACGTTTGCCCCCCTGTACTGTAACGTCGCCCATGTGTCCCTCCATTTTTTGACTCTGCTTTCATTCTTATTACGCGGTGCACCCGTTTGGGTGCCGTCGCCGCTCATCATACATCGTTTTGTTACTGATTTTATCATTTTTCCATTTTAACAAAAAGAGGTGATGCGCTCCTACGCTCGACGTCCCCCCGCATGTCAGCCGCTCGCGCGGCTCCAACCCTCATTCTTATTTTAGAAAGGATTTTTATCATGAAAAAAATGAAATTCTCCCTCGGCATGAAAATTGCCTCCCTCCTCTCCTGCGTCGCCCTCGTCTCTATGGGCTTCGCTTCTTGGTGGATTGTTCAAACCCCTAATGAACAGTTTAAAGAAGGTGATTTTACCGTCTACACCGTAGAAGAAAAGCACGTTACGTTCTCTGATTTTGCAATTACAAACTCCGCAATTGTTTTTGGTACTCCCAGCGATACAACCATTACCAAATGGCTGATCCCCTCTAACACGGTTCAACCACAGGTTTTGCAAACCGAGCTCTCCTTTACTACTACCGTAACCGAAACCACTCCTAATTTGGATGTTTTGCTCGATAGCATTAACATTGAATTCGATATGAGTTCTATTATGGCCAACTTTGCAGCAGCCATCACGGAAGGTGTTCTCGGTACTCCTGTTCTTACTGCATCCTATGCTTTGGGCAACAGCACAGATTATACTGATGTTACCGGCATCACCTTTGACACGACCGACTACAAGACGGTAATCACCGTTCCCGCTCAAGCCAACGCAACTATGAAGATCAAGGTTGGTCTCCAATTCGTTTGGGCATATACCGACGGTGAAAATACTAACGTAAACCCCTACACCTATTACAACAGTCAAACATACACTACCGATCTTGCATCGGCAGCTGCTACAGATTTGACTGCACTTTCCAAGCTTGGAACTGGTGCAAAGGAATTCAAATTTACCATCAGCACCACCGTTAAGGGTGGAAGTGCTACCTAATCTCACCCCCAACAAAGGAGGAATTGAAACATGTTTGAAAGAAAGCTTGAACGCTTGACCAGAAAATCCTACCGCCGTAAGTTGATTATGTTCGGCGCGTCCATCTTTATGTCCCTCGCTCTCGTCGCTACCGGTTTCGCCGCTTGGGTGCTCTCCAAAGACGCTCAGGTGCAGGGTGAAGGTGAAGTACAGGTTGGTGCTGTGCAAGAATCCAGCATTGAAATTTCCGCAATTACTTTCGCTGACGACATTAAGAACTTCGTATTCGAGCCTCAAGAAGGCGACGCCGCAGGTCGTGTACGTAACGACGGTTCTAACTTTGAGAATATGGATATCACCATTTCTTGGCAGGTTTCTAACTACCAAATCGTTGGTGATTTGTTCGTGGAATTCAAGATCCCCGAAACCGTTCACAATGCAATTGAAGCAGGTTTTATTTCTATCCCCGCTGAATTTGTAAAAAAGGATACCGTTGACACCAAGCAGGTAGAAGGCAAAAACTACTACGTATACACCTACAACATTGGTGCAAACAAGGCTGCAGGAACAGTTGATGTTGACGACTACTTCTCCTACACAGTAACCGAAGACGCAGGTGTTAAGACCATGCAGTGTGAACTGACTTTGAAGTTCAACTGGGGTAACAAATTCGGCAATGACAATCCCGGTATCTACTACGATACTGACGCCACTGGTAAGGAAGTTCCTTTTGAGACCGTTAAGGCTACCTTGAATGAGTTTAAAGCAACCTTGCACGGAATCACCTACAACGCTGAGTTTGAAGCAAAATCCGAGGAAGAAAAGGCTGTTGAATACGCGAAAGCCGAATACAAACTGCAGCCCTACTATGTTATCATCAACGCTGAAGTCGCTTAACTCGGTGCTTAACCTATGAATCCGGTTGATTTGATTGCACCGATCGTAACCGGAGTTGGCGTAGCAAGCTTTGCTACAATTTTTACAATTATGTATCGCACCTACGCCAACTCCGCTGTTGCGGAGTATGAATCGGGCAAATGTGACGTCGAGCTCATCGACGAAACGATCCTATCGAATATTCAGAACACCAAAAGATACAGAAGGATCCTGAGCGTAATCAAAAAAATCCTTTTTGGGATCGCATTGGCGCTCTTGGTTCCTTCTCTTCTTGTTTCCGTATACAACAGAGTTGCAAACGGCTTGGCAATGATCAACGGCTACGGTGTCATTGCCGTTGCTTCCGGCTCGATGAGCGAAAAAAATGAAGCAAACCCCTACCTCGCAAATTACAACAACCAATTTGATACCTATGATATGATCGTGCTGGAAAAAGCAGACTCCCCTGCGGATCTACAGATGTATGACGTCATCGCCTTTGTAAACGATGAGGGCGTGAACATCATCCACCGCATCGTCGGCTTTAAAAGCACCGCCGAGGGCTTGCGCTACGTGACCCGCGGTGACTCCAACAACGCGGACGACGAATACAATCCCTTGTTTTCGGACGTACTTGGCAAATACACCGGGCAAAGAATTCCCTACGTGGGTGTGTTTGTTATGTTCCTACAGTCTTTTTCGGGCATTCTTACCGTGCTGGCAATCATCTACTGCTTGATTATGATTGAAAGCGTAAGAAACAAGATTGAAGCCGCGCGCGAAGCCCGCCTGCTCCTTTTGCAGGAATCCATCGATTTTCGCACCGAGACCTCGCACGATGGGGAGCTGAACTCCTCGTTTGTGGAAACGGTCTACTTTAAAAACTACGCTTACACCTTTGACAAAAACGGGTTTGTTTCCAAGGAGCGCATCCTGGAGGAGCCCGATTCTATTGATTTGAACGCCGTCTCACAAAGCGACAGCCAAGGAGATGCGGATGCCGACGCAAGTGCGGAATCCACCCCCGAGACAACGCCCGAGGAGAACGGTGATGGAGAAAAATTATGATTCGAACAATTTTTACAAGAAAAAATCTGATCGCCATTGCTATTACCGTATTTTATGCGATCGTACTGCTGTTTACCGGTATGTGCCTTGACGGAGGTGCAACCTTTGTAAACAAGAAGAATCCCATTGCAATGCTTGGAAAAGCGCTTGGATTCCATTCCATTACCCCCGGCTTGCTTGGATTTTTGTGCCTTTTGTTGGTGGCGTTCTACATCATCGTTCTGGTCACTGCGCTGATCTACGAAAAGAGATACGCTACCGTTAACGGCATCAAGCCCTTCTCTCAAAAAATGCTGATCACCTACATTTCCACCTTCTTGGCGTGCGCTCTGCTCTCCGTTGGCTTTGGTGTGATCTGTCAGCGTCCTTTTACCACCGAAAACATTGGCAACATGTTCCGCTTCCTGGGTCAATCCCTGGGACTTGGTACCATGCTGTTTGCGGCAATCGCTTTGGTCATTGGTGCCGCTACCATGCTGGTGGTCAACTTTATCAACATCGACAAGCCCTTTAAGTTCTTTGGCGAAGAGTCCGAGCCCGTTTTTGACGACGAGGATCTGGTTGAAAGCAACGACGTCAAGAACTCCTTTGACATTGAGGCTGATGCAGAGGTCGTTGGCGGCGGCTTTGGCGGTGGTGCAGGCGGCTCCTACGAGGGCGGTGAGACCTCGGTAAAATCCGCTGTTGAGATCGGCGACCGCGAAAAGGTATTCCCCTCTCTGTCCCGTATCGACACCGAATACGAGGGCTACCTTGCCGACACTGTGCTCTCCGACGAGATCACCCTGAAGGAGCTTTGCACACGCTTTAGAAACTATCTTGCAAAAGAGGAAAAGCTCTACTTTGATATTGACGCAATCCGCTTCTTTATCAGTGGCTTTGCAGCATCTCACTTTGAGATCCTGGAGGGCTTGAGTGGTACGGGTAAGTCCTCTCTGCCCCGTTATTTTGCCAAGTTTGCAAATGGAAGAGTCCTCTTTATGCCCGTTCAGGCAACCTGGAGAGACAAATCCAACATTCTCGGCTTCTTCAACGAGTTCTCCAACACCTATTCCGAGACCGACTTTTTGATCGAGCTCTATCACGCAAACTACAACCCCGATGAATTGCATTTCTTCGTATTGGACGAGATGAACATCTCCCGTGTTGAGTACTACTTTGCAGATCTGCTTTCTGTATTGGAGTACCCGAAGGAGGATTGGAAGCTGAAGGTAATGCAGCTCCCCTATGATTTTGTTCCTCCCATGAAGCTGGAGAACGGCGCAATTCAGATTCCCACCAACTCTTACTTTGTAGGTACGGCAAACAAGGACGACTCGACCTTTACCATTACCGATAAGGTGTACGACCGTGCCATTACCATGGAATTCGACAACAAGAATACTCCCTTCACCGTGGACGGCAACGCATCCCGCGTAAAGCTGAGCGCTTCCAAGCTGGAAAGCCTCTTCCACAATGCACAGATCGTTGAAGCAAACCGCATGAACAATGAGGATTACGCAAAGATGAATAAGATCTGCGATTACGTTTACGAGCAGTTCGGCATTACCATCGGTAACCGTATCCTCAACCAGATCGATAACATCGTTCCCGTATTCGTTGCTTGCGGCGGCACCAAGGAAGCTGCCATCGACTTTATGATCTCCAAGAAGCTGGTCTCCAAGGTAGAGGGTCGCTTTGAGGAGTACGTAAAGGATGCCCTCAACGGCTTGATCCAGCTCCTGCACAAGACCTACGGCGTTGGCGCGCTCCCCAGAACCGAAAAGACCGCGGCAACCATTATGAAGGCACTGTAATTTACTTATGAGATTTATTGAAACAAAGAAGCTGAACGATTACATCCTCAGCACAGGTGATTTTTTGCGCTGTACCACCGAGGATTTTTCCGCAAAGCTGAGCTCTTTGGAAAGCGTCTCCCTGCAAAGCGTTTCGCTGGAGCATGACAGAAGCTTTCTGAAGGAGTTGTCCTCTGTTCTCAACGTGATTGTTTCAATTATTTATCATCCCCACATCGCAAACAAGCGTGAGGAGGTGATTATCAGAATTGAGCAAGCACAACAGATCGGGCAGGAAGCCTTCCTCAACACCGTAAAGGACAGCAAGCTGTGGAAGGAGCACAACGTGCGGATGGTCCCCGAAGAGGTCTATTATTATCAGCACATTGACGAGCTTCGCATTTACGAAAACAGATTTATCGCCTTTTTGATCGATCTGATCGATAAGGAGCTTGCAAAATTCAGCAATTTCTATCTCTCGAAGCTCCCCACCCTTACCTCGCTTTCGAATACGCTTGACAGCCGCGAGATTGGTGAGGTGATCGTAGAGATCGACCGTCTCAGACGAAAGACCCAATTTATCCAAAATACATTCTTCTATAAAGAAACCTCAAAGGGAAAGCCGATTTCCCGTAAGATCCAACCTACAAACATTTTGCTCAAGGACCGCCTTTATCGCTATTGCTTTAAGTTCTACAAGAACTTTATGCGCTACGAGGACGTCAACGATACCAAGCACGATCTGCGCACCTACTACATGATCCTGCTCTTTAAGGAGCTGTTGGCACAAGGATTTCGTATCCAAAGCGCAAGTGAGAAGAAGTACGTCTTTGAAAACGGAGAGTTTACTTTAACGCTTACCCCTGAGGTTGGCGAAGCACTTGCTCTGCAGATACTCTGCCACCGCTTCCCCACTACCCCCGCGCGCCATCTGCTCGGCTTCCACGTAGAGACAGAAAAAGCGATCGGCTCTGCCTCGGGCGAAGAGAGAAAGAATTACGAGGGCTGTGAAATGCTCTCGCTTTGGGAGCTGTGCTATGCCGACGTTCCCAACGCCGCCGCAACGCTGAAAACCGACACCGAGGAGGCGTTGATCCGCTCCTGGCTTAGCGACAAGCTCAGCCTGGTTGCAACCGACCGTTACATTTATCAAAAATATTGTCCTGTTTGCCGCAGTCGCGGCGTGGACAACACCGAAGGAGTATATTCCTGCCCTGCGTGCGATTCTCGTTATATGTTTGATCATTCCAACGAGGATACGGTCGCATGGTTCAGAAAAATCAGAAAGAAGGGGATCTCGTGATATTTAACTTTGGCAAGAAAAAAGTAAATACGGAAGCCGAAACGGCGACGACCGAGACCTCTTCTGCTCCCTCGGCGTTTGATCCCAACGTGCATTCCGCCGCTCCGGAGGGAAAAGCACCTATGATCGTCATTCGCGACCTGCATAAGTCCTATGGTGAAAAGCAGGTTTTAAAGGGCTTGGACCTGGAGGTGTATGAGGGCGAGCTTTTCGGCTTTATCGGTAAAAACGGTATTGGTAAATCCACTACCATCGACTGTGTGATCGGCTCTAAGAAATTTAATTCCGGAACCATTACCCTCAACGGCTTTGACATCAAGGAAGAACCGCTGGAGGCAAAATATTCCTTTGGTTACGTGGCAAGTGAGCCCTCATGCTATGAGGTAATGACGGGCTATGATTACCTTGAATTTGTTGCAAGCGTATACGAGATCACCGAAGGTGACTTTGTGCGCAACTATCGCTACCTTTGCGCTCGTTTGAACCTGGACGAGGCAGAATTGGCGAATCCCATTTTCAATTACTCCCACGGTATGAAGCAAAAGCTTTGTCTTGTGGCAAGCCTTTTGCACAATCCCAAGATCTGGATCCTCGACGAGCCTACGGTCGGTCTTGACATTATGGCGGTTGAGGAGCTGAAAAAAATGATGCGAGAGTACGCAAATCACGGTAAGACTGTATTCGTTACCTCGCATAATATCGATCTGGTTGCAAAGCTCTGCGACAGAGTTGCCATTGTCAACCAGGGAAAGGTCATGTCTCTCTTTGATTTGAACAGAGAACCCAACAGACGAATTCAATTATCCAAAATCTTTATGGAAACATATAGGAGTCACTAATGTTAACTTTGCTTATCAAGGATTTCAGGCTCATGTTTTCCGGTGGAAGAGGAGGAGCCAAAGGCATTGTACGACTGTTGTTTTCGGTATTTTGCCTTGCCGGTTTTGTTGGGATCGAGATCTTTCTCTTTTCGGCGATCCTCCAAAAGATCGCACATTTTAACAATGCCCCTTCTGCTTTCATGCTCCTGTTTTTGCTGATCCTCTCCGTTTTTATGACGGTGAGCGGCATCTTTCAGGCAAAAAAGCTGTTTTTCAATGAGCAGGATATCCAACAGCTGGTCAATCATCCCGTATCAAACGGAAAAATGATTCTGTCCAAGCTCTTTCTTTTGATCATCGTTCACTATGCAACCTCGTTGCTCTTTGAGTATCCAATTTTTGTTGCGTACGGACTGATTTTCAATCAATCCCCCTGGTTTTACTACACTGCGCTCTTTTACCCCCTGGCTGCCGGCATTTTTGAGATCGGCATTGCGCTGTTGCTGGTTTACCCGGTTTGGATGCTCCTGCAGTATTTGAAAAAGCATGTGCTTCTGGAATTCCTTCTCTCGGTTGCTCTCATCTTTTCCCTTGCGTTCCCCTACTCACAGGTGTTGAACATGTTTGTGGAATTGGTAACGAACAACGAGTTAAATCTGCTGTTTTCGGAGGAGGCAATGGCCGCCGTCGCACAGATTGGCGAATTTGCCATTCCGATCAACTTTCTCGTGGATTTCTTTATTATCAAAAAGACCACGGCGCTTTTCCCTTTTTTGGCGATTGCGGGCGGAATCTTCTTTTTGGGACTTTCCATCACAATCTTCACCTTCCATAAGGTGCGTAATCTTGCAACCAACTCCAAGCCGAAAAAGGTTACCTTCCGTTACAAAAAGCGTTCAAGCACCTATGGCTTGATCAAAAAAGAACTGATCCTGCTGGTCAAGAACCCGGATTATATCTTTTCTTTTTCCGGTCTGCTTCTGGTTCAGCCGTTTTTGCTCTATTTGATCGTCATTGCCATGAACGCTATTTTCCAATCCGGTACGTTCCTGTATTACATTACGCTCTTCCCCAACTTTGTAGCCTTGGTTGACGTCTTTTTGGTCATCATGGTCGCCCTGATCATCAACTCGGGCGCAAACCAATACATCAGTATGGAGGAGCGCACGATCAAAAACTTAAAGACCATCCCGGTTGATTACAAAAAGCAATTGCTGATCAAGATGATGATCCCGTATTTGCTTTCTGCGCTCTTTTTGATCATTTCGGTTGCCATTCTTCTCTTCAGCGGTGTTATTTCTGTACTGACGGCTGTTTTTTCATTGATTCTTGCTTTGGTCGTCATGTTTGTGTTTGACGTAACGTCGTTGCGTGAGGAGCTGAACATCCGTCACGGGAAACCGCGTTCTACCTTCCTCTCATCCCTTTACTCTTACGTACTTCCGCTTGCGTACATTGCCCTGGTCATATTCCTTTCCTACAATGGATTTTCTTTGTGGGTAATGTATTTGTTTGGAGTACTGCTGTTTGTCCTTTTAGGCCTGCCGCAGATCCTCAAGGTCAAGCGCTGTATGGGAGATTGGTTCATGGAATTGGAGGCAATTAACTGATGAAAAAAAAGAATCTGATTATTTTATTGATCTTCCCTTTTCTGATATCGACCTTCTGTATTGTTACAGTCAATACCACATATAACAAGATCGACGTTGATATTTCCTACATTGATTGGGAATATAACGACGTTGAGGCATTTCAAATCTCAAGCAGCTCCTACCCCTTGGTAGCAAGCGGTGTAAACCAAAGATACTATAAGGTATCCGATAGCAATGCGCTGGTGTGGCAGGTAGAAAACAAGCATGCCACCGACACAGAACCGTGTGCCGAGGTATATGAGAGCGGCGGCAAGCACTATTTGAAGGCTTTGCGCTCGGGTGAGGTCATCGTCACCTGCAGCAACCTCAAGGGCAACGTCTACCGCCAAATGACCGCCATCATTTATAAGGATGCAGCCATTCTGCTCTATCCCACCGTGGGAAGCTCGCAAACCAATATTGACCCTACGATCTATTACGGTGAATACGATCACAACCGTGGCACCGCTGCCGAAATTGAAATGTCTTTGACGGTGGTTCCTGCCTCGGCTTCCGAGGAATTGGTTGTGGACTGCACCGACAACATCACCTTTGATCAAAAAACGGGAATCATCCACGTCGTGGGCACCGGAAAGGCGCGCCTGACACTTTCACACCCCAAGGGACTTGCAGAAACGAAGTCCTTCGAATTTGAAATCGTGGATGAGGGCGTAAACGTTTACACCTATGAGGATCTGCTCAATTGCACGAACAGAAGCAAGCAAGGCGAGATCGTCGTACTGCGCAAGTCCTTTGAGTCGATCTACAACGCTTACGTGACCGACGCAAATGGCGCTCCCGTAACGCTCAATGGAAGCTATCAGCTTAAGTCCAACAACGTAGAATGCTTTGGCAATTATGACCCCAAGACCAAAAAGTTCTCCTTTGCGGACGAGATCTACAGCTTTACCACCACCTATAATAAAACCTTTATCGAGCAGTGGAACGAGTTTGCAAAAACAAATTCCAACTACTCCGAAATTTCCGACAAGATCAACGTTGGTCTGCGTATCCAAAAAGATTTTTACGGCAACGGCTACACGCTGAATCTGCACAACCTGGTCTATCCCTACTCCTACGTTTTGATGACGACCGACAGCGGCGAGACGGTGCGCATTCCGCAATTGACGAATGACAACCTCTTCCGCGGCCCCTTAAAGCTCTACTCCTTGGGAGATCCGAACAATATGCCCTTGGTGTCTCTTTATGGGCAGGACAACGTTGGCTTATACGTAGATGGCGACAATATCACCGTTAATGACGTCAACGTCAAAAACTGTGAGTTCGGCGACCGCCTTGCAAACCTTGCCACCACGGGCACGGTTCTGGAGGTCAGTGGAAACGGCAATACCGTAAAGAATTCCCGTCTTTCCAACGGCAAGAACGTGGTACGCAGCTTCTCGTCCAAGGATTTCACGCTTGAAAACTGCATGCTCAGTCATTCGCAGAACTTCCTCTTTGTTACAGGCGCCAACGAGTACGTTCCCGTTGACACCGAGGCAATGGCAAGCTTCTCGATGCTGGACGGCAGCACACAACAGAAGATCATTGGTGAATTTATGGCTCCCGAAGCCGACGGTGATGCAATCGTGAATCAATTTATGATGAGCTTCCCTTCTACCTCCGAGGAAAAGACGCGTATGCGTCAAGCCCTGCTCTCCATTCAAAGTGCTTTGAACAACGCTTCTGCAGTTCAGGGCAACTTTAAGGGGAACACAGAGATTGTGGATTGCTTCTTCTATCAAAGCGGAATTGCTTCCATTTGTATGGAGTCACTTTTCAACAGTTCCTTTTTGGAAATGGCATCCCCCTCGATGATCACTGAGATATTCTCTATGCTGGAAAGCTCGGGCATGAGCCTTGTTCCCTACACGGCAACTAAGACAACCGGTATCTCTTACCCCGTCAAGCTGAACATTTCGGGTGACACACGGTTCTATGATTACAAGACCGCAGATGACATTGCTTTGGACGGATTGATTGAAGAGAATATTTCGGCTGTTGCAAACTCGGTGGGACTTGCCGACCTGCAGATTACCATTGACATGATCTTCCCGCTCAAATCCATGCTGATGCAAAAAGCAGCAAACCAAGGCTCGCAGTATTACGATGCCGAAAGTGGAAAGAGATACGTCAATGTCCCCGTAGCGTTCTACGGCGGAGGCTTGAATCTTTCGGAAGTAACCTTCCAAAATTACGAAAATCTATCGAATATAAGCGGCGAGGTTGAGGTTGACCTTTTGGATACTTACCTGAATTTGTCAGGTTCGTCCGGAACGTCCTCACTATTGCGAGGAATTATGCTGAAAACGGTTATCACGGTATCCGGCTTTGAGCCATTCTCGTTCCGCTTTACCAAAAACGGCTATCTCTACGGCGAAACCCCTAAGGTGACCGATCTGATTGCCAATGCAAAGGAGATTATATCATGAAACTAAAGAGCTCTCAAATTCTTGCGCTCTTTCTCTTGCTTACCACGTTGTTTACAACGGGCTGTGCCGGCAGTTTTTTTGCCGAGGAAACGTTGCAGATTGCATCGATTGAAAGTGAGCTTTTGGAAAGCGGAGAGACCAAGATCACCATTACCTATACCGACGAGGAGATCACCCCCCACGTGTTCTATATCCCCGCAGGTAAAGAGGGTGTGATCGGCGCGGACGGAAACGGAATTCAGGGAATTTCCTATGAGCGCGATGAAAACGGTCATCAGACAAAGGTCATTCTTTCCTTTACCGATGAAACCATGGACGACTTTACCTTTGCCGTTCCGGACGGTTTGTCGATCGTCGGTATTGAGGATGACGTAGACGTCGTTACCGGAAACACCTACATCGTCTTCCGCTACAGCAATGATACCCTCTCCGATCCCATCTACCTCCCAAAGGGAGACAAGGGTAACGGCATTAAGTCCTATACCCCCAAGGTAAATGAGGACAAGAGCATTAATTTGGATTTTGTATTTGATGACGGACGCGAATTGAACATTGTCATTCCTCCTCCGCAGGACGGAAATGGCATTGCCAGCATGTCCACCTCCGAGGATAAGGAAAATAAGAAATATCTGTTGACCGTCAACTACACCAACGGCACCTCCGAAACGCTGGAATGGAATCGCCCCGCCGACCCCAACCAATGGTTGTACGGCTCCGACCCCGAAAAGGCACTCAACAGCCGTGACGGTGACTACTTCTTTGACACCTTCCATAAGATCATCTACATTAAAGAAAACGGAAGCTGGAACCAAATTGTTGACTTTAACACCTTTGTGGAAGAGTGCAAGATCACCTTCAACCTCAACGACAACGATGAAGATACCGAACACAAAGCAGGAATGCCCACCGGCGCAAAGCAGACCTATATGATCCTGAAGGGAACGTATTTCTCTGCCGAGGAAAACGGAAAGCACGATATTCCCGTTCCCGAAAGAACCGGCTATAAGTTTGTGGGTTGGTACACCAAGAGCTCTGTCAATCCCGCTACCATGAGCGCGTTTACTGATCTGACGCCCGTATTGAGCGATCTGACGCTGTACGCGATCTGGGAAAAGGTTGCATAACGGAGTTTCAATCAAATTTCAAAAGGGGGTGTCTCAAATGCAAAATTTGAGACACCCCCAAAGGGGCTAGTCAGATTTAGGCGAGAATCGTCGATTTTGGGGCGTGAGGCGTACGAGGGTACGTCGAGCCCCAAAAGCGGCGATAGAAAAAGCCCGTAAATATTT